>JAIRXS010000010.1 GCA_031268145.1 Candidatus Endomicrobiellum siamense | reverse complement strand
CAAGACAAGACAAGACAAGACTAAAAAGGTGTACCTTAAAAGCTTTGAAAAGATTAAAACAATTTGACATTAGTTACCTCCTATATGAAGTTAAAGACTAATCTGCAAATATCAACTTGCATACTTTTCCTATGGAATATTTCCTGCACTACTTTTTTTGTTTATATCATTTTTTTTAAAAACAAGCAATTCATTTGATACCTTAAAAATTTGTGGTAATTATAATAATTAGTTTGAAAGTTGAAGTATATGATTATTAAAATCTATTTTATCTTCTCCTTGCAGTGTGGTGGTTGGTGTTTGTTTCATCTTTAAAAAATTGAAAAATTTGCCATTAAGTTTTATTCTAAAATCAAGGTGTGGGCCTGTTGCAAGGCCTGTCATCCCGACATATCCTATAACTTGCCCTTGTTTTACTTTAGCACCTTTTTTTATACCTTTACCAAATTTTGATAAATGTCCATAATAAGTTTCATATCCATTAGCATGTTTTATAATTATCAAATTTCCATAGTCTCCGCTATGGTATGCTTTTACTACAGTACCGTCTCCAATAGAAGAAACGGGGGTTCCTTGCGGAGCAGCGTAATCTATACCTAAATGTGGTCTGACATACTTTAATATGGGGTGTAGCCTGCCAGTTGAAAAATAAGAACTTATTCTTCTAAATTGTAAAGGGGCTTTTAAAAAAGCCCTTTTTAGTGATTTTCCATCTCTGTCAAAATATCCATATTTGCCTTTATTTGTTTTGAAGTAAAAGGCGTCGTATGTTTTTGAAGGTGTCTTATATTGAGCTGCAATAATTTTTGATGATAAATTTTTATCTTTTTTTTCTATGTATTCTGTTTGATATATTATTTTAAAAATATCTCCTTGTTTTGTATCTGTGAGAAAGTCTATTTGCCATGAAAAAATATCTGCAAAAGACAAAATTACGTCTGCAGGTATATTTTTAGAAGCCATTGCTCCCCATAAAGATGAATCTATTATTCCTTTATATTCATGTTCAATTTTAGATCTTTCTAATTCTTTTTTTGTTGTTTGTATATGATTATCTGAGGATTTGTTTATTGAATAATAGAAAATTCCTTGAGGATAATAACAAAATTCTGTCCAACTTGATGTATTTTTATCGTAATATATTTCATAAAAATCACCAGGCATACAAATGTTTACATTTGTATGTTGGTGTAATTCTTTAATTATTAAATTAGAATCTTGTATTGAGAGTCTAGTTTTATTTAATGTTAATTGCAGCACGTCTCCTTTTTGTATTATTACTCTTTCAGTTTCAATCGTCGGTTCAATTTTTTCTTCTGTTTTTTTATTGTTTTGTTGATTAAAGAATTGGTTTTTTACTACATAACTGACAAAAAATATAAATATTATGATAGGTAATACAATAAATAAAACTTTACTTGATATTTTTTTCATAACAATACCAATTCTACAAGATTTTTAGTGTTTTGACAATGTAAAAGTAATTTTTGTAAAATCAGACGGCAAAGTTTAATTTTTATTAGGTGGTATTATTATGGTAAGTGTAAAGTAGGCTAAATTGATAATAGATATTTTTTTAATAATAAGTTTAATTTTGATAGCATGGCTTGGCTGGCAGACTGGATTTATAAGGTCATGTTTTGCAGTTATTGCAGGTTTTTGCGCAATTTTGGCTGCTTGGAAATATCCTTACCAAGAAGGTTTTAATTTTTACTATATTTTTATTATTGTTGCACTTTTTGTCATTATAGTTGGAGGAATAGTTTCTAGAATAATTAAATTTTTTTATCTTAATACCATTGATAGATTAGGTGGGTTGATAGTTAACATATTAGTTTGGCTTATAGTTTCAGTAAATGTTATCATACCTACTATGATTAGCGGGACCCATGGGTTAGAAGAACAAAAATATGTTGTATATACATATGTTTCAACGATAATGAAATCTAAGGTTCATATGTTTGAAGATTATGTTCCAAGCTTTTTAGCAAAAAAATTTATTAAGCATGAGAAACACTAGTTTTGTCAGAGGGGAAAAAATGGACAATGTAAGAGTAAGATTTGCACCATCACCTACGGGAGATTTACATATTGGTGGCGTACGTACAGCTTTATTTAATTACCTTTATAGTAAAAATAAAAATGGAAAATTTATTTTAAGAATAGAAGATACAGATAGAGCCCGTTCAACGAAAGAATCTGTAGAAGTTATTTTGAACGCTATGAAGTGGCTAGGACTAACTTGGGACGAAGGGCCTGGTAATGAGGCTACAGAATATGCTCCATATTATCAGATGGAACGTAAAGAAAAGAATATATATATAAAATATGTGGACGACCTTTTAAATAAAGGTTTAGCATATCCTTGCTATTGTACACCTGAAGAAGTTGACGCTATGCGTAAAGAAGCTCAAAAAAACAAACTTCCTCCAAAGTACGATGGAAGATGCAGGCATTTAACTTTGGAGCAAAGAAAACAAAAAGAATCAGAAGGAAAAACAGCTGTTATAAGATTTAAAACGCCTCAAGAAGGAGTTACTCGTTTAGATGATTTGATAAGAGGTATAGTGGAATTTGATAACTCTTTGTTAGATGATTTTGTAATCATGAAAGCAAATGGAGTTCCAACATACAATTTTGCCTGTGTTATTGATGATTATCTTATGAAAATGACTCATATATTAAGAGGCGATGATCATATTTCTAATACTCCTAAGCAAATACAAATATACAATGCTTTAGGTTGGGAAATGCCTCGTTTTGCTCATCTGTCTATGATTTTAGGTTCAGATGGGGCTAGACTTTCTAAAAGACATGGGCATACGTCTGTGTTAGATTACAGAAAAGAAGGTTACTTACAAGAAGCATTAATAAATTACCTTGCTCTTTTAGGATGGTCTACACAAGATAGTCAACAAATTTTTACGACAGAAGAACTTATAGATAAATTCTCTTTAGAAAGGTGCGGGGTAAGTCCATCCACGTTTGATCCAGCTAAGCTATTGTGGCTTAATGGAGAGAAAATTCGTTCAAAAACACCTGAGGAAATATATAGTTTGTTTGTTGATTGGCTAAGATATACAAATAATGAAGGTTTAATATCTGGCTGGAACAATAATTTATTAAAGCAAGCAATAGCTTTAGAACATGATAAAATAAAATTGTTAAAAGAAATTCCTGAACTTGTAGACTTTTTCTTTGCAAAAGATGTTGATTATAAAGAAGAGGCTGTTGTAAAGACACTTCTTAACGAAAAATCAAAACTTATTGCAGAAATGGTTTTAATAGAGAGCGCAAAAAGACTTTTACTTAAAGAGGATTTTTCTGCCGATGCTTTAGAACAATATGCTAGAGATTTGGCAAAAGAAAAAGAAATTAAAACAGGGCAAGTATTTCATCCTTTAAGAGTTGCTATTTCTGGGAGAACTCAAGGTCCTAGTTTATTCCATATGATGGAGCTTATGGGCAAAGAAGAAGTTATAAGAAGAATTAATATTGCTGTAAATAAATTTTTTAGAAAGTAGTTAAATATTCTAATTTAAGGGAGCATAAAATGTTAGAACAAAATAATCAAGAAGTAAATTCGTACTTTTTTAATGTTATAACTATGTTTGCCTCTTCTGCTTGGTGCCAGCTTGGTAAGATACAGAATCCTGCAAATGGGAAAATTGAAAAGGATTTAAAAGGTGCACAAATTACGATAGATATGCTTTTGATGTTGCGCGATAAAACAAAAAATAACTTAACAAAAAAAGAAGAAGGAATGTTAACATCTATGATTTCTAATCTTCAAATGAATTATGCAGATGAAATATCTAAAGTAGATCAAGAAACAGGAAATAGTCCAGACAATACTCAAGAAAAACCAAATTTAGTATAATTGCATCAGTTTAAGTTTAATGTGCGTACAGGAGCTAGCATATGAAAATATTTGTAATTATTGGTGGCATTTCTAAAGAATCAATAAATAGAAAACTTTTTGAATTTGTTAAGTCTCTTGCTCCTAGTGATTTTGAATTTGATACTTTTGATATTTCTCAATTGCCTTTTTTTTCTCAAGACTTAGAAAATAACGTACCACAAAATATTACAGATTTTAGGCAAAAAGTGATAAATAGCGATGCGGTTATGTTTATAACGCCAGAATATAACAGAACAATTCCAGGTGTTTTGAAAAATGCTATAGATTGGGGTTCTAGACCAATGTCTAAAAGCATATGGAAAAACAAACCTGCTTGTGTGCTTGGAGCCAGTTTAGGTTCTATAGGTGCATTTGCTGCGCAAATGCACCTGAAAGAGACTATTTCATCTTTAGAAATGCGTGTAATGTATCGTCCTGAAGTTTGTTTTAATTTTTCAGCTTATGTTGATAAAAATGGACAACTAATAGATTCGGCAAAAAAGTTTTTGATAGACTTTTTAAATAGTTTTAAAGATTGGGTTTTGAAGAATAAATAGTTAATTTGTTGTCGGTGTAACAATATTTTATTGAAAGAAAAAGTAAAATAGAGTATAATAGTTTAATTGTTGGTATTACAGTGAATGTTTTTTGACTTGTGGGCGGATGGCGGAACTGGCAGACGCACAGGACTTAAAATCCTGAGGCTCGCAAGAGCCGTGAGGGTTCAATTCCCTCTCCGCCCATAGTAATTTGATTTTCTAGTATTTTTTAGTAAAACACTTTTTATTCTCGTATTTTCTTAAGGGCCTGTAGCTCAGTTGGTTAGAGCACTCGACTCATAATCGAATGGTCGTAGGTTCAAGTCCTACCAGGCCCAAATATATTAATATTTTTCTAAATTTTAAAAGTAATATCTGTCTCAAATTAGAGTATTATTTTTTCTCATAAATTTTTCCCGAAAGCGATGTCTAGTTTCGTCTTTAAATAAGCGAATAGTTAGAAAAATAATTAACCTGTTGATATTAAATAAAAATTTAAAGCTTTTAATATAACTCAAAAATCTGTTAATCTTAGAATTTATTTTCCAAGGATTGACATCAGTGTATTGCCAGTATAAACCTTTAAGATACTTATTATACCAGCATAAAATCTCCCAAGGTTTACAACTACAGTAATGAATTACAATCATTTTGCCATCCATGGGAGGACGGTATTGTCTATAATTATAATACCCAGGTAAAAATAAGACTTTCCCTTTAGTTATTACAGCATTTAAAATATCTTGATCAGCATTTTTAATTTTAGAAATATCTGGGTGTTTTATGATAAAATCTTTCCATTTACTATAAAAATTAAAATCTCTCAAACTTTTTAAATTTAAAAATATAACTCCTGCATTAAAATAATCTTCAATATGACTGTCCTTAACAGCGGCAAGTAAATAGTTGGATATATCTAAATTCCATATTTTATCAATATCGCCATTTAATATTAAATCACAATCTAAATAAATAATTTTGTTAACATGTTTTGGTAATAATCTGGTTGTTAGAAGTCTATTGTAAGTTGCAATAGAAGAAATATGAGCAGGAGTTTTAGGTAGGCCTATAAATTCTTTTGTGTCAACTTCTAAAAATGAATATTCAAAAGGTTGAATTTGATTTAGAGAAATTAGCCTTTCTTTACTATTTTTTGAGAGATTACCAAGGAAGAAGAAATGGATTTTATGTTGGTCAGACTGTACTTTGTGATTTCGTAAAATGGAGATAATGGTAGTGGCACAATACTTAGCATAGTGTTCATCTAATCCAAAAAGCACATTAATCATAATTTTGTCCTTTTTTGTGTACTTGACTTGACCAGTTTTAGTAATGGTCAAGTCAGGTTTTAATGAAATGGAATTTAGTTTTTAGATTTTATAAGAGGCTTAAGTATCATGATCATAGAGCTACCAGTCAGCATGCCATTGGCATAGGTCAACACCAAGACTATAATAATGAGCTCAGCGTAAACACCGTTTGATTAACAGTGTTAGCATTACGTAAACAGGCAATTTACTATTCCGTACTTCGAACTAGAAGATGTAATACGATGTTATTGTCGTTAGAGTTATCATTGCCTTCATAAGTAGAAGGGGTGTAATAATTTTGATAAGCATTATGGTTGGCTATATTATGGGAGATTCTTACATAGTTTGGATTTAATGGGTCACTTCTACCGTTACCAGCGACATCATAATCTGTTGGGATGTTGATATCAATTCGTTGAGCAAGAAGAGAATTAGGAGTTAAGACAAGACAAGACAAGACAAGACAAGACAAGACAAGACAAGACAAGACAAGACAAGACAAGAC
>JAIRXS010000008.1 GCA_031268145.1 Candidatus Endomicrobiellum siamense | reverse complement strand
ATCAACTCTATCAGTCCTTTCTTCATTCCTACAAATATCTTGTTCAAATCTTCCTAATTCTTTGCCTTCCCTTTGAACTTCTTTAACTCTTCTTTGTCCATTTTTTCGCTCCTTTAGTTTCATTTTACTAAAGGTTCTTTTCACATCCTTTTTTTCACAACCTAAAAGACCAAGACAGAACTTGACTTCATACTCTTTTTCGTTTATTATAGCATATATATGCTATAATAAACTGAAGGAGGCTTGGTGTGTTTGAACGGACAATAAGTCGTGTTATTGCAAAAATCAACAAAGGATTTCCTGTAATATTGATTACCGGTATGAGGCAGATAGGTAAAAGCTGGATTGTTGACCATTTATCAAAAGGTCTACGCAAATATGTTACCCTTGACGATATTCGTTTAAGAAGTTTGGCAAAAAACGATCCTGAACGATTTATTCAGGAAAATCAACCACCTATTATTATAGATGAAACACAATATGCTCTGGAATTATTTCTATATATTAAAATGTATTGTGATAAATTTAAAAAAAACGGATTATTTTGGCTTACGGGTTCGCAGAAATACAGATTAATGCAGGGGTTTAAAGAATCTCTTGCTGGACGCGTCGCAATACTTGAAATGCTCGGTTTTCATATAAAGAAATCATAAAAAGACCGTTTGAATCAAAACCATTTCTGCCGTCAAAAGATTTAACAACCAAGAAATCTACCATAAAACCTTTAACTTCATTAGAAGTTTTTAAACAAATTTGGAATGGCTCCTTTCCACGTCCTATTGTTAACAAAAATGCCGATAGAAAAATATTTTATGATTCGTATATTCAAACTTACATAGAACGCGATGTGAAAGATTTTTATAATATAGAAAACGAAATAGATTTCTACAATTTTCTTGTAGCTGTGGCGGCAAGAACCGGACAATTGTTGAATTATTCAGATTTGGCAAGAGATGTTCACATAGATGTAAGAACCACCAAATTGTGGCTCGAAATTTTAGAACGTTCTGGAATCGTGCATTTGCTGTATCCGTATAGCTCAAACGTAGCGAAAAGAACTATAAAAACACCTAAAGTTTATTTTCTTGATACTGGATTGGCATCACTTTTATGCTCGTGGGATAGTCCAGAGTCATTATTAGCAGGCTCGCAAAGCGGAAATATGCTTGAAACTTACGTTTTTGGCGAAATATTAAAATCATATTGGCATAACGGTGAAAATCCAAATATATTTTTCTACCGTGATACGGATCAAAAAGAAATTGATTTTATTATTGAAAAAAATATGACTTTATATCCTATAGAAGTTAAAAAAACGGCAAATCCAAATCAATCTGATATTAAGAATTTTAATACATTATCTGTATTTAAAAAAACCATAGGAACAGGAGCGATAGTTTGTTTATATGAACGAGCTATATCAATGCCGAATCAAAATGTAGTAATAACTCCTGTTTGGGAAATTTAAAACCGCCGTTTTACATCAATTTTTTCTTTGTAATGGTATCTTTTGTTTTTGTACGGAACTATGCAGACCAATTTTTGAAAATCTATGGTATTTCTGAACACTTCAAAATAGTAAAGCTGGCTCAGTCTCACTAGGCTCAAAGACATAAAAAGAAGGCAAGGGCAATATGTAAACCTTTCCCATCAAACTTTTTAAAATCGGGGCGACTGGACTTGAACCAGCGACCTCTCCCACCCCAAGGGAGTGCGCTAGCCAACTGCGCCACGCCCCGATCAAAAAATAAACTTCAATTTTATTAAATATCTCTCAACAACTTTAAAATATGTTTTAATTCACTTTTAATATCTTGTAAAAATTTAGAGTCAGGCATATGTTCTTGGCAATTATTGCTAGCATTTGATTTCTTTTTATCTTTTATTAAATATTTTTTTACACCTTCTATTGTGTAGCGTTCATTATACAACAAATTCTTAATTTTAAAAACTGTTTCAACATCTTCTTTGCGATAGATTCTTTTACCACTGCTGTTACGTATAGGACGCAAAATTTTGACTTCGTCTTCCCAATACCGCAAAGTATGTTTAGGAACTAAAGTCAATCGCGAAACTTCAGCTATGCTAAACTTTTCTTTTTCCTCTATAAATTCTAGGTGCGACACTAAAATACCTCTTTAATTTTCAAAAAAGTCTTTTGAGGGTTTAAATTTAATTTTTTTCATAGGAGCTATAAGAAGTCTTTGGCCTGTTTTTGGATTTCTTCCATTTTTTATTTTTGTCTCAAATGTATTAAAACTTCCAAAGCCAGTTATAACAACTTTTTCTCCATTTCTTATAGCAGTTATTATTTCTTCAAACATTTTATTGACAATAATATCTGCTTCTTTTTTTGAATTTAACAGTTTAGATAAAGAACAAGCTATATCATTTTTTGTCATAATAAATCCCTTATTATTCGTGTTTTGGACCTCTTGTCATTAAATCATTTACAGCAGTAAGAGGATCTTTGCATTCAAATAAAACTTTATAAACTTCATTTATTATTGGAAGCTCCAAATTTAATTTCTTGCCTATTTCATAAGCGCTTACTGCATTTTTTACGCCTTCTGCTACCATATTAATACCATTTTGAGCATCACATAAAGTTTTTCCAGAGCCTATAGCCTCTCCAACAGCACGATTTCTTGAATGCCTAGAAAAGCATGTTACCATTAAATCTCCAGCGCCAGAAAGACCAAAAAAAGTTTCTGCTTTAGCACCTAATGCAACACCGACTTTAGTTAACTCTTTTAACCCTCTTGAAACTATAACAGCTTTAGTGTTATCTCCATAATGCAAACCGTCCATTATACCAGAAGCTATTGCAAAAATATTCTTTAACGCAGCGCCAACTTCAACACCTATCATATCAGATTGTATATAAACCCTAAAAAATTTATTCATGAATAAAGCTCTGCATCTTTCTGAAATTTCAAGATTTACAGATGAGGATGTAACAGCAGTTGGCACTTTTCTACAAACTTCTTCAGCGTGACTTGGCCCAGAAAGTACTGCTATATTATTATAAACCCCATTAAAAACAGATTCTATAACTTCAGACATTCTAAGTAAAGTTTTATTTTCTATGCCTTTTGTAGCGTTTATGATAAGCTTGTCTTTTAAAGAAATTGCTTTACTTTTAAGTAAATTACAAGTTGACCTCATATAGTCTGAAGGGACTACAAATAAGATAGCATCGCTTTTATTAAAACTTTCAAAATCATTTATAACATCTATACCTTTGGGCAATAAATCCCCTGCCTCAAAAGGTTTTAATTTTCTATCATTTAAGTCTTTTGCTCTCTTAGCATCAATCTCCCATATGGTAACATTGTGTCCATTTTCAAATAATACAGTTGCAAGCGTTGCACCCCAAGATCCAGCGCCTAAAACAGTAATTCTCATTATTATTTCCTTTTAAATAATACAGTTTTATTTTCTTTCCCTTCTTTAAGTCTTTTTAAATTTAATCTGTGTTTATAAATAATTAACATTGCTATCGCAAAAGAAAAAATTATAGGTTCTAAAGGATATTTACAAAAGTATGTAACCATAGGAAGACTTAAAGCTGCACACACTGAAGCCAAAGATACATAACCAAAACATATAAACACTATTATAAAAACACCGAAAGCAATTATAGTAGGTGCTGGCATTAGGGCCAAAAACACGCCAAGCCCAGTGGCAACGCCTTTACCACCTTTAAACTTAAAAAAAATCGGATACATATGACCTAATAATGCTGCAAAACATATAATTATACTATATGAAAAAGAGTCATTAATAAATATAGCAAAAAACACAACTATAAAACCTTTAAACGCATCTAAAAGAAAAGTAAGAATAGCTGGAAAAAGACCTGCTATTCTTAAAACATTTGTAGTGCCTGAATTTTTAGACCCGACGTTTCGTATATCTACATTAACTACCATTTTAGTGATAATATAAGCAAAATTTATTGAACCGCATAAATAAGCAAAAAGTATATAAAAAATTGCTAGTAACATTTTAATATTCCATCTTTTTTCTATAGTACTTTCTAAATTTTAAAACTATAGGGGTACCAACAAAACCAAACTTTGCTCTCAAACGATTTTCCAAATATCTTTGATAAGAAAAATGTACAAGCTCTACATCATTTACAGAAAAAATAAAAACAGGAGGTTTTACCGCAACCTGAGCATACTCTTTAAGTTTTAAAGTCTTTCCCTTGCTTACATAGGGTTTCCTAGTTATGGTATCCCTTACGACCTCATTAAATTCTTCTTGCGTTAATTCTTTTGAATATTGTTCAAAAACAAAGTCCGCCTCTTGAAAAACTCTATCTAATCTTTGACCTGTTTTTGCAGATACAAAAATAATATTTGCCCAGCTCATAAATTTTATTCTTTCTTTTAGCTGATCTGTAAAATATTTGACAGCCTCTTCTTTTTCGCCTATAAGATCCCATTTATTTACCGCAACAATAACGGGCTTATGTTTTTCATGCAATAATCTTGCGATTTTAACTTCCGTATCTCCTATACCTTGTGAAGCGTCTGCTACTAAAACAGCAACATCTGCATCATCAATTGCATAACTAGTACTTAAAGATGAGAGATATTCCATATCATCTTTCATCTTACTTCCTCTATGAAGTCCTGCTGTATCTATAACAATATACTCCTTGCTGCCAACTTTTACATACGCTGACAAAGAGTCTCTCGTAGTACCCGGCATATCGTGTACAATACTACGTTCTTCTTTTGTTACAGCATTTAAAAAAGAAGATTTGCCTACATTAGGTTTTCCTACAAGTATTATTTTTAAAAGTTCTTCTTTCCTTTTTGCTTTTCTATCATATTTAATATTTACCCAAATTTTATCTAGTAAATCATTTGTACTTCTTCCATGGTTAGCAGATACAAAAACAACATCATTAAACCCTAGAGAAAAAAACTCATAGCCCTTTACTTCTTCAGCTTGAGTGTCTATTTTGTTTACAACTAAAATTGTTGTTTTCCGACTAAGTCTTATTTGATGAGCAATTTGTTTATCCATTGGATGCAGACCTGTTTTGCCATCAACAACAAACAAAACAATATCGGCTTTTTTTACAGCAGTATCAAGTTGTAAAGACATTTCATGTGAAAACACAGAGTTATCTGTACTCCAACCCGCAGTATCTGTAACAATAAATTTTTTATCTTTCCAAGAAACCTCATAATCATTTCTATCTCTAGTCGTGCCAGGCATAGAATGTATTATTGCTTTCTTTTTACCTATAAGCCTATTAAAAAGAGTACTTTTACCTACGTTGGGTCTGCCAACTACAGCTACTTTCATTAACATTTCGCACAAGTCCTTTATTTACTTATTAAACAACTATTTAGAAAATAAACTTATTTATTATTATACCATATTGACAATAAAATAAAATCTAGTATATAATGGAAGCCTACTCCATATTAAACGAACTATTGTTTTTAAAAGAGGTTAAAATGCCTGATTTAGAACGCACTTTAAGTCATGTAATAGAAAAAACATCAAGGGGATTTAGAGTAGTTCTTCTAAATGGGCAAAGGCAAGTTGGCAAATCCACATTACTCAAAAATATTTCAAAAAAAACAAAACGCAATTATGTTTCTCTTGACAATATAAAATTTCGCCAATTGGCAAAAACTGATCCTGAACTTTTTTTACAACAAAATCCTCCTCCCGTAATTATTGACGAAGTACAATATGCTCCAGAATTATTTCCTTATATAAAAATTTATGTTGATCAAAATCGTAATACTAAAGGTGCGTTTTGGCTTACAGGATCTCAAAAATATAAGTTAATGGATGGGGTTAAAGAGTCTTTAGCCGGACGTATAGCAATACTAGACCTTATGGGTCTATCTTATAGTGAAAAAATAAAACAACCTTTTTTAACAAAACCTTTTTTGCCTTCACATGGCAACTCAAAAAAAACAAAAAAATTGACAATTCAGCAAGTTTATAGATTGATATGGGAAGGGCAACTGCCAGAACCTGTTGTAAATAAAAATATTGACAGGGAACAATACTATGCTTCATATATACAGTCTTATATTGAAAGAGATGTGAAAGATTTTTATAATATAGAAAGGCCTATACAATTTTTTAATTTTGTTTCTGCCGTCTCTGCTCAGACAGCTAAGTTGCTAAACTATACTTCCCTCGCACGTGATGTAGGAATAGATGCTAAAACGGCTCAAACTTGGATGGGAATATTAGAGCGCTCTGGACTTGTGTACCTTTTGCGTCCATATTCTCCAAACATAACAAATCGTATAATAAAAACTCCAAAAATGTATTTCTTAGATACTGGCTTATGTTCTTATCTTACGCGTTGGTCCACTCCAGAATCCCTTATGAGTGGAGCTATGGATGGAGCAATACTTGAAACTTATGTTATTGGAGAAATTCTAAAATCTTACTTTCACAATGGGAAGGAACCTGTTATGTATCTCTATAGAGACACAGATCAAAAAGAAATAGATTTAGTTATAGAAGAAAACGGGACTCTTTACCCAATAGAAATAAAAAAAACTGCAAATCCACAACTATCAGATTGTACACATTTCAACCAATTGAATAATTTAAACAAAAAAGTTGGGCTGGGTTCTATTATTTGCTTACAACCTGAACACATCCCTTTAAATCGTAATATTGTATCTATCCCCGTTTGGGAAATATAATAATTTACACCTTAAGGTACGTCAACACGTCCCTTACTAATACCTGCCTTAAACTAATCTTTTAAAATTTTATTACCATATAACTTTCGCAGTTTTTAAATTTTTTGACAAATTCATTCAATGAGAAGTAATTTTTTGAGGATCTAAGTCTCATGTTATAAAGTTCTACTTTCTATTTTTTTATAGTGATTTTTCTAATTTGATTTTTTCCAGAATCTGTTTTTATACTTAATAAAATATACTCCAGGCGCTACTTTATCTCCATTTTCATTTCTCAAATCCCAACTAAGTGTTTTTTTTGTTTAAGTCATCTTGCAATTCCACAATACTAAAAGTTTTTACAAACTCGCCATTTATTTATAGTATATATCTTAGCATCTAATCTAGATACATTTTGCGAAAAATTAGCTATTTGGAAAAACTATTTTTCACTAAGTGATGCTGGGTTTGGATATATTAGAACATTTTTATCATCAGGATCTACTGGTACAGGATTTGGCACTGGATCAGGTGATGGTGTTGGTGAAATATGTGCATCTAAATAAAATCTTCCATATCCAAATATGCCGTTTGGTCCTCCTCCCATTTGAATAACATGATCCCTTATTAAAATTTCTTTAACTTCTTTTGGTTTTGTTAAGTCTACCTTTCCAGCACCTGACTTGACCGTTTAGGTTACCTCGAATTTATTTAAGCAATTTTACTAGACTTTGTGTTTCAACATCGATTTCATGTTGTAAAATAGACTGTGTAAAGATCGTTTGTAAAATGATACTAAAGGAGCGTAAAAATGGACAAATAACTGCTAAAGAAAGTGAAAAGAGATGCAAAGAACTTGCAAGATTTGAACAATTCGTGAGGAGCAAGTAGCAAAAAAAAATAATATTAAAGAAATACCGATATTTATCTTTATTTGCATATAATAATTCCTTTTAAAAAATTGATTTTGGCACAAAAATGCTAATCTTGAACGAAGTCCGAGCTACATATTACCAGAATGTAATAAACTTTTCCACCATCATACACGAGGTGGATTACTTCTTGGATAAGGTAAACGTCAACTTGTCAAAGAGCCTGTAAAGTATTACTACGGAACGGATGACAAAAAACCTAATCTAAAACTTCTTTAATTTGTTTTATATTTTTTAAAACTACTTCTGAAATTTTTCCATGGATATCGTTGCCCGACTGTCTTCTTAAAGATTTTATTTCAGCGTCAAGCTTTTCAGGAAGCGTTTGACACATTCCTAAAAACTCTCTTTTAAATTCGGTAAAAGAATAACTCACACTATTACACATTTTTTGCCAGTCGAAAGCAGTTGTCAATTCTTTTTCATAAGACGAGCCTATGCGCATTGCCATTTTTTTACTAAGCTCAGGGTAAACTTCGGTAGATAAAATATCATAAGCGGGCGCAAATACTGGCTTATAGCTTTCATTTTTATACAGCAGGGCAAAGTTTTTTCCATGCGCGTCGTTATTACCTATTAAATAATTAAACATTATTATTTTCATAAACCCCACTCTGTCTTTTGCAGGAACAACTGTTTTATCTAAAAGGTCAAAACATTCTTTTATTCCCGGTCCGCCGTCTTTCTGATATTTATCGCCGCTTAATATTCCCAGTGCTTGGCAAAAATCTTCCTGATGAATTCTTTTAATTTCATCCCCTTTTACTTCTCTGTCGTAACGCTCTATAAGAAAGTAAGGGATATCTTTTGCTTTTCTGATTTCAACCTTAGGAACCCTTATCCCTAGGGCAGAAGTCAAACGCATGCATAGATATTCGTTTGAAACAGTATTGTCAAATTTTTTGACAAGCGGTTTTAGAATATGGGTTGACAGCGCGCCATTTTTTGGAAAACAGATTTCTCCACCCAAAACACTGACTGTGGCTTTATCCTGAACACCTGCCAGAGAAAGACGTATATCATTATCTTCACCTATAAAAAGCGGTCTTTCTGGCAGTTCTTCTATATATTTAGCCAGCTCTTCTTCTGTTTTCGCTTCGCAGTCAAGTTTCATAAAAGAAACTTTTTTTTCCGGCTCATCTGGATTATGCAGCGACAATGCCCCTGCGCAGTCATGCCCAATAGCTCTGAGAAGAGCAAAATCGCTACCAGAGCTTATTTTAAAAATTTTTGCCAGCCTTTCTCTTGTAGTCTCGTTTTCAGGCAAAAGCCCGTTAAAGTACGGACGGCATTCTTTCTCGTTAAAATTTTTCTTCTCTAAAGGAAGGCTCATGGAAATTGCGGTTTGGGCATTATTGGAATAAGCAAACCTCATTTTACCGATTTCATCCTGCTTCAATGTTCCGACCTCCTGTCCGAAAAGACGCACGGACAAAATTTTATTTTCCATACTTATTCCTTATCGCCAGCAGGTATTTTAACATCCATTTTTATGCCGAACATTTTTACGACTTTTAGCGCTTTACCTATCTCTGCGGTTTCTTTGCCTTTTTCAAGGTCAACAATAAAACGCACACCCACTCCGCTGGCGGCGGCAAGCTCTCTTTGAGTAAGATTTTGTTTTTTTCTGCTTTCCTGAATTTTGCTTCCTAATTGCATGGCTGTTGTAATTGTCGTATTTATAAAGACCATAAGTCCTCAGATTAACTCATGCATAGAGCAAGAAATTCCCGTACGGGAATTTCTTGTAGTCATTTTTAAATATTATAGCATATTTTAATTAAAAATTCCCGTACGGGATTTTACGTTATATAGCCTTTATTTTTTTTAATGCTGTATTCACATCAATTTCTGAACTTATATGCTAACAATACGCCTGAACCATAGTACAAAAGTTTTCTGATCGCCTGTACTAGAAAGTTTATTGTTGACAGAGAAATAATGAAGCGATAAAATAATTATGTTTTCCAACCAAATAGGTAGGGAGCAAAGATAAGAATCTTTGGATTTATCGCAAGTCCGCGTAAAGAAGGCAATACTGCCTGGATAATAAACAAAATACTCGACAGAGCAAAAGAACAAACTTGCATATGTTTTAGATAAATAATATAATCCAAATATAGAACCCAAAGATACTTATACAAGTAATAAAAAAAGGAGGGTATCATAGGACAAAAAGGCATTGAGATCATTGAAAGATCCAGATTGAAAGTTGTAGACCTTGTAACAAAGCGTTTGCTGACGAATGGCTTGCTTATTACCAGTACTAGGTTGGTGCGCAGGTGTGTATAGGCATTTTCAGAGAAGACGTACAAGCGGAACTTATGGAACACGCAAACGGAGAACTTGGACAGGCGCAAAAACTTGCTGATAGAATTATAGAGCTTGGCGGTACTCCGATAACTGACCCTGCAGAATGGCCGAAGCTTGCAAATTGCAAGGTATGATGCTAACACTAATACTGCCCGACCTGGACTCGAACCAGGAGACTTCTGCTCCAGAGGCAGACGTGTTACCAATTACACCATCGGGCAAATATTTAACTTTGTAAAAAATTATAACAAAAAGCCTCTAGATTGGCAAATACTTTTTCATTTTATATAATAGATGCAAATATTATTATGGAGAGTTAAAATGCTTGATTCTGAACTGACAAAAAAATTGAAATTAGATCTAATAACATACATGAAATCTAAAGAATTAGAAAAACTCAATGTTGTAAGAGGGATTCTGAATGAAATAAATATTCGCGGCATGAAAAATATAGAAATAGATGATAATGAAGTTATAAAAGTTTTAAGAAGTGAATTAAAAAAACGAGAAGAATCTATAGAGAGTTTTCAAAAAGCTGCACGTACTGATCTAATAGAAAAAGAAACTAAAGAAATCCAGCTTATAGAACAATATCTACCTAAAGAAATATCTGATGAAGAATTATTTAGTAAAGTTAAAACGATATACAATGAATCTAAAGATAAAAGTTTTGGGACAATTATGAAAGCAGCTGTTATTTCTATAAACGGACAAGCTGGTGGTAAGCGTATAGCTCAAATAGTTAAAAAAATTATTGAAAATAAATAAAAAATGTTATAATAAGTTGCTTGTAGATAGTTTTCTATGTTAATTAAATAGGAGGCATTTTGTTATGGAGCCGTCAACAAACACAAAAAAGAAGTGGGTTGTTCTCGGAATAATAATTGCCGTGTTAGCTGTTCTTGTTGCAGTGGGGCCAGTAATAATAAGTAAATACATGAGGTCTTCCAAACCAGTGCAAAGCACTATAACTTCTTCAACAGCAGAATTTATGATTAAAGTAAAAGGTGTAATTAAAGAGAACAGAGCAGAAGAATTATTATACCTTAAAGGTGACAATGGGCTTTATTATATTTTAGTTGGTGACGATCCTGATCAAATCAAATCAAACTTAAACAAACATGCGATTATTTTTGGAAACATTTTGGCTCCAAAAAATGAAGCTGAAAAAATTACCATTGACGGCAATTCTGTAAGAATGAGTATAGAGGTTGTCAAACTTGAATTACAATAATAAAAACATAATGTGATTTAAATACTCAGCAAGTATATAAATCTCATATACTTGTTTAGTATTTTTATATTTTTACATTCTTTATAACATGTTAGTATTAGATGTATTACAATATTGGTAAGGAGATAGGAGTAAATTATGAAAAATATAATGCTGTTATCATTAACTTTCGTAATTTCTTTTAGCTCTATAGGTTATAGTGCTCTTCCTACCCAAAATCCATATAATATAGGACCTGAAGGTAGAACTGTTGAAGATTTAACAAGTTTTGCAAAGCCTAAAGATATGGTTTCTATCCTTCCAAATAGACCTGTACAAGCAACTGATTCGCTAGGTAATAGACAATTCTTTACGACTACAGGTGCTCTTGCTTTAAGCATATCAAAAGATGGAAGTATTACTTTTTCTCTTTCAGGACAATCTAAAACTATAGATGCTAAAGGCGATCTTAAAAAAGAGGAAAAAAATATTGTAGGTACAAATATTAGTGAAATTAAAAATGAATTTGGAGAAATTGTAGCATATAAAGAAAAGGGATTAGGCGGACAAGTAGTAAAGGAGTATGATAAGGATAAAAATCTTACTAAAACAAATGTTTATGATTCTTATGGAAAAAGAATGGTTGCTAGTGTTAATGAGTTAACTAAAGCAAAGACTGTTTTTGATGATAAAGGCAGGGCTATTTATGATTTAGATTATGAAGGCAACCATACAGCGAAATATGAATACAATGATAACAATATGTTGACTACAAAAATAGATATGTATGGTAATAAAACTCACTATGATGAAAGTCAAAATCCTACATATGTAGAAAATAGAGAAGGAATGGTAATTAGTGAGTACATTTATAAAGAGGATAAAAATGGTAATTTATCTTTAGAAAAAACTTACGATAAAAGATCAGGAGAAACAACTTATTTTAAGGATGGTAAGCAACAATATACAAGAGATCGCTCTGGGTCTGTCATTACTGAGTATGGTTGGAATGGTTCAAAAATGATATATTCATTTAATAAAACAAATAATGAGACGACTTGGTATGATATTGATGGAAAAGCTTTATATGTTGCAATTAACGATGAAATAATTAGCAAAAACTTATATTATCATGGTCAGATGGTTGGTGTATGGGATAGGAGAACTAGTGAAGTTATAGTTTTTAAAAATGAAAGAAGAGAATTAACTTTAAAAGTTGATAATGGTCTTGAACCTACAGGAAAAATGATTCAAACATGGGTTGATGCAGGTCTTATAGATCAAAAATACCTCACTGGATTAATGTAAGAAGTCATTTGTGCGTTTATTTGTCAATTCAGAATTTCGAATTTCTAGCTGCATGTTGTTAAAAGTCATGACCACCGGCACGGCCGGTGGTCATGACTTTTAACACTACAGTCCACTTTTAATTTTTAAATAACAAGTTATTTAAAAAAGATTGCTTTTATTGCTCTTTTGAAATATAATAATATATCAGCTTTGTAAAACAAACCTTTTATTAATAATGTAAAGTCTCAAGTATATATAAATTTTACAAAAAAGGTGGGATAAAATGGGTTTTTGTATAAATTGTTTATTTCAGGGAGACAATGTTGTTGACGAACAAGGTAACGGTAAAGTTTTTTGTATGGTTAAAAGAAGGTGGCTTCCAGAAAATGAGTCCTGTGAAAATTTTACAGAGTATGCTGATTTAAGCAAAGAAATACGTAGTCAATATGCATTTGAAATCAGAGATATTAAAAATGCTCATGGTAAAATGGGCTGGGCAATCAAACAAAATTGGAAGGCTATGATAATAGCTTTTATTGTAGCTTTTGTAGCTTTTATAGCCACGATAAAGTTTTTTGATAAATATATTTTTTAAAATTTGGAGCTTTGATGAAGGTGTTAGTTGTAGGTTCAGGTGGAAGGGAAAGCGCTATATGTTGGCAATTTTCTAAAGAGGCTAGTATAGAAAAGGTCTATTGTGCTCCGGGCAACGATGGTATTGTAGAGATTGCAGAAATTGTAAATATTTCCGCTTACGATTTTGAGAATTTGACTAACTTTGTGAAAGCAAACAAAATAGATTTTACTTTTGTTGGACCTGAGATACCACTATCTTTAGGAATAGTAGATTATTTTAATTCTTGCGGATTGAAGATAATAGGACCTTCTAAAGAAGCGGCAAAGTTAGAATCAAGTAAGATATACTCTAAATACTTTATGGATAAATACAACATTCCTACTGCAAAGTATAGTTCTTTTTCAGATGTAGGTAGAGCTTTAGATTTTATAGATTCTCTAAATAAAGACAATAAAATTGTAATAAAAGCAGATGGTCTTGCAGCAGGGAAAGGTGTACATATATGTTCATGTAAAAAAGAAGCAAAAAATATTGTGCACAAAATAATGAGCGAAAAAGTTTTAGATGATGCGGGAACTAATATACTTATAGAAGAGTATATAGAAGGTGAAGAACTTTCTTATTTGCTTTTTACAGATGGAACTTCTTATTCTTTAATGCCAGCTTCTCAAGATCACAAACGAGTAAAAGATAAAGATCAAGGATTAAATACGGGAGGTATGGGTGCTTATGCTCCAGCTCCTCTTACCACAGATAATCTCAATGAAAAAGTTGAAAATATCGTTAAAAAGGTTAGTAATGGTATAACTCAAGAAAAGTTAGAGTATAAAGGTATTTTGTATGTAGGAATAATTGTAAGAGAAGGGTTGCCTTATGTTTTAGAATTTAACTGTCGTTTTGGCGATCCTGAAACGCAAGCAGTTTTACCTTTATTAGAAACTGATTTGTCTGATATATGTATTGCAATTTTAGAAGGTAAACTTTCGCAATTACAAATTAAATGGAAAAATAAATTTTCTGTATGTGTAGTGCTTGCCTCAGGCGGATATCCAGAAGATTTCAAAACTGGCTTTGAAATAAAAGGGTTAGAAAATATTGCTACTGATGCAATAATATTTTACGCAGGTATAAAATTTGTTGATGGAAAATTTATTACATCTGGTGGCAGAGTTCTTGGAATTACTGCAATTGGCGACAACATAAAAGAAGCAATAAATAAAGTTTATGCGAATGTTAATCTAGTCCATTTTGATGGTATGCATTTTAGAAAAGATATTGCAAGGAGAGCTTTAAATGGAAAATATTGACATTGCGATTATTACTGGTTCCAAATCTGATTTAAATTTAATACAAGAGACAGTTAATATTTTAAAAAAATTTGGATTATCTTATAGCTTAAATATTGCTTCAGCTCATAGGACTACAGAACATTTAAAACAGTGCATACAATGCGCGTTAAGCTCTGGAGTTAAAGTTTTTATAGCAATAGCGGGTATGTCAGCTGCTTTACCTGGGGTTATAGCTTCACAAACTATTTTACCTGTAATAGGTGTTCCTATAGACAGAAAAAGCCTTTCTGGTTTAGATTCTTTATTTTCTATGGTTCAAATGCCCGAAGGTGTGCCTGTTGCAACAGTTGCGCTAGGTAAAACAGGAGCAGTAAATGCTGCAATTTTAGCTGTACAGATTATAGCTATCATCAAAGACGATTTAAGAGAAAAATTGAAAGCTTATAAGATGAAAATTGCACAAGAAGTTGTAAAAGAAGATCTAAAGCTTCAGCAATATGGATTTGATAAATATCTTGAAGGGTTAACTAAATAAAATGGCAGAAATTATATTAAACGACAAGCAGTTTCAAGACAAAGTAAATAAAATTTCTCGTGAAATTTTTGAAAATAATCAAAGTATTATTGAACTTGCAATTGTAGGTATACAAAATAAAGGTGTGTTTTTAGCTAAAAGAATCGCTGTTGAAATTGCAAAACTAGCAAATATTAAAGAGTCTCAAATCCCCTTTGGAACATTAGATATTACTCTTCATAGGGATGATCTTTACAGCTTTGGTTCTCGCATGCATACAATAAAAGATACTGAAATTCCATTTGATATGAGTCGCAAAAATATCATTTTAATTGACGATGTTTTATATACTGGCAGAACTGTAAGGGCATCTTTAGATGTGTTAATGGATTTTGGTAGACCTAAGTCTATAAGTCTTGCAGTTTTAGTAGATAGAGGATTTAGGGAATTGCCAATACAGCCAAATTACGTTGGCGTAAAGTATGAAAGTAAAAAATTTATAAAAGTATCTTGTAAAGAAACAGATGGAGCAGATGAGGTAACTGTAGAAGTTTGAAAGTAATTTAATAGGGGAATAGTTAATGTCTCTTAATCGCAAAGATTTGTTAGGTCTAGAACATCTAGATAAAAAAGATTTGCAAGAAATTTTGGTTTCAGTAAAACCTTTTAAAAGTCTTTTTACAAGATCTATAAAAAAAGCTCCTACATTAATAGGTAAAACTGTAGTAATCCTTTTTTATGAGCCCTCAACGCGCACTAGAACATCTTTTGAAATTGCTGCAAAAAGACTTTCTGCAGATGTTGTAAGTGTTCCAGTAAATACTTCTAGCGTAGTTAAAGGTGAAAGTCTTATAGATACAGGTAAAACCCTTGAGGCTATGAAAGCAGACTATATAATAGTTAGGCATTCTCTTGCAGGCGCTCCAGATATTTTAGCTAGAAATTTAAATGCTTCAATAATAAATGCTGGAGATGGTTTCCACGAACATCCAACCCAAGGACTACTTGATTTATATACGATATATGAAAAGAAGAAAAAAATTGAAGGACTAAAAGTTTTGCTTGTAGGAGATATTTTACATTCTAGGGTTGCAAAATCAAATATCTGGGCATTGACAAAAATGGGCGCTGAAGTTGCAGTTTCTGGTCCGCCTACATTAATTCCTGCTGGTATAGAAAGTCTAGGTGTAAAGGTATATTACGACTTAGATCAAGCTGTAAAACAGGCGGATGTGGTAAATATTTTAAGGATACAACTTGAACGTCAAAAAGAAAATCTCTTCCCTTCAGTTCATGAATATGTTGAACTCTATCAGCTTACAAAAGAAAGATTGAAATCTGCAAAAAAAGATGTTTTGATTATGCATCCAGGGCCAATGAATAGAGGCATAGAAATATCTTCAAATGTTGCAGACAGTGCTAATGCTGTTATTAATGAACAGGTCACAAATGGTATAGCTGTTAGGATGGCAGTCTTATATCTTTTGACTCCAAAGAGGAAAAATGAATCTTCAAATTAAAAATATTAGAATATTAGATCCTTCTTGCAATAAGGATTCAAACGGAGATATTTTTATTGAAAATGGGAGAGTTTTTTTTAGTTTGTCTAGTAAAGTAGACAAAGTTATTGATGGTGAAGGAAAAATTGCAGTCCCAGGTTTAATAGATATTCATGCTCATTTAAGAGAACCTGGTCAAGAAGAGAAAGAAACAATTTATACTGGTACGCGTTCAGCAGCAAAAGGTGGTATAACAACAGTTTTTTGCATGCCTAATACTAAACCTGTAATAGATAACGCTCCTACAGTCGAATTTATTCTTTTGAAAGCTCAAAAAGAAGGCCTAATAAATGTGTTTCCTATAGGTTGTGCTACAAAAGGTTCTTTAGGACAAGAACTTTCTGAAATAGGAGTTCTTAAAAAAGCAGGTATTGTAGCAGTTAGTGATGACGGCTTTCCCGTGTCTAATTCTCAAATTATGCGTCGTACCTTAGAGTATACTAAAATGTTTAACCTTCCTGTTATTTCTCACTGTGAAGACAAAGAGCTAAGTAAAAATGGAGTGATGAACGAAGGTAAAAACTCTACTATTTTAGGCCTTAGAGGTATACCAAAACAAACTGAAGAAATAATGGTAAGTCGTGATATAATGCTTGCAGAACTTACAGGCGGTCACTTGCATATAGCTCATGTTTCTACAGCAGGTTCTGTAGAATTAATAAGGCAAGCAAAAAAGAAAGGAATAAGAGTTACATCAGAAACTTGTCCTCATTATTTTACTTTGAGTGACGATATGGTAAAAGTTTATAATGCAAATACTAAAATGAACCCACCTTTAAGAGAGCAAAAAGATGTAGAGGCTATAAAAGAAGGACTTGCCGATGGCACAATAGATTGCATAGCTACAGATCATGCTCCTCATACACAGGACGAGAAAAATCAAGAATTTGATTTGGCTCCTTTTGGAATCATAGGGTTTGAGACTTTGCTTAGTCTTGTTTTAAACGAGCTTGTAGATAAAAATGTTTTAAGTTTATCTGAAGTTATATCAAAAATGACTTCAAATCCTGCTAGAATTTTTAACTTAAAAGGTAGGGGTTCGCTTAAAGAAGGTTCTATTGCAGATATAACAATTATAGACCCGAAATATTCTTATGAATTTAAGAAAGAAAATATAGTTTCAAAAAGTAAAAATTCTCCATTTTTAGATAGACAATTTAAAGGTGGAGCAGTTATGACTATAGTAGCTGGTAATATTGTTTGGCAGAAATAGCAGTGAGGTTTCTTTGTGCATATACTAAGAAGATTTGATAAAACTTGTAAAATAATTTCTAATAAAGAAATTTGTGCAGGTTATTTTGAGTTAAAAGTTAAAATTAGCAATATTAGTAAGCAATGTGTCCCAGGTCAATTTTTTATGATTGGAATGCAAGGTGTTTTTTTACGCCGCCCGTTGAGTATATATGATTTTAAAAATGGTATGTTAAGTTTTCTCTATAAGGTTGTAGGAAAAGGTACAGATATTCTTTCAAAGATGCAGTCAGGCGAACTTCGATTCTTAGGACCTCTTGGCAATGGTTATAATTTGGAAACTTATAAAGATTTAAATAATACTATTGTTGCCGGCGGTACGGGTATAGCTTCAGTGCATTTTCTTGCGACTAAGTTGAAGAAAAAGGGAGTATTATATTACGGAGCGCGCTCAAAGAAAGACTTGCTATGCCTTGATAAGTTTAAAAAGATGGGTTGGAAAATTATGGTTTCTACAGAAGACGGTTCAAAAGGATATAAAGGGTATATAACTGATATTTTAGAAAAAAAAATAGAAAGTAAAGATGTTTTGTTTACATGCGGTCCTACGCAAATGCAAAAGAAAGTTTTACAAATTGCTAGAGAAAAAAATATAAAAGCTTTCGCTTCTCTTGAAGAAAAAATGGCATGTGGCGTGGGTAACTGCCAAGGGTGTGCAGTAAAAATTGATGGACAAATCAAGATGGTGTGTAAAGACGGGCCAGTTTTTAGATTAGACCAAGTGGGGTTATAATTAAAATATTTGAGAATACAAAATGAAACCGAATTTAAGTATAAATTTTTTAGGAATAAAGTTAAAAAACCCAATTCTTAGTGCTTCTGGCACGTTTGGCTATGGATATGAACTTGCTGATTTAATCCCTTTAAAAAAACTTGGCGCTATTGTTACAAAAACTATAACTTTAGAGCCTCGTTGTGGCAATGACCAGCCTAGAATTGCAGAAGTTGCTTCTGGAATGTTAAACACCATAGGATTACAGAATATAGGAGTCAAGGCATTTGTTAAGGAGCCGCTTGAACAGTTAAAAAAAGTTGGCGTTCCTGTAATAGTTAGCGTTGCAGGAACTAGTGTTAAAGAGTATGTTGAAACTATAAAGATATTAAGCGTCCAAGACGCAATATCTGCAGTAGAACTTAATTTGTCTTGCCCAAATTTAAAAAAGAAAATAGTTTGTCATGATTTGCCTTTGGTAAAAGATGTAATAAGAAGCGTGAAAAAAGTTTCTAGAGTTCCTATTATTGCAAAACTTTCTCCTCTAGTAACAGATATTGCAGAACTTGCTTTATGCTCTCAAAATGCTGGAGCTGACGGGATAACTCTTGCAAATACCTATCCTGCAATGTCTATAGACGTTAAAACTTTTAAATATAAGCTTTCTACTGTAAAAGGTGGAATGTCAGGCCCTTGCATTAAACCTATGGCTGTTTGCTGCGTTTACGATGCTTACCAAAAAATAAACATTCCAATTATAGGATGCGGAGGTATACAAACAGGAGAAGACGCCTTAGAATTTATGCTTGTAGGAGCAAGAGTCATAAGTATAGGTAGCGCAAGTTTAGTTTCGCCAAAGAGATTGGTAGAAATTATATACGAAATGGAAAATATCTTGAAAGAAAAAAATATAAAAGATGTTAAAGAAGTTGTAGGCATGTTAAATACTGTAAAAACAGTTTGTTAAAGGAAAGAAAGGTAAAAATAAAAGATGAAAAAAATAATTTTAGCTTTAGATGTGCATGATTTTAAAAAGGCTCAGGATCTTGTTAAAAAAACTTCTCAATATATAGATGTCTATAAAGTTGGACCTATATTATTTTTACAGTCAGGTAGAGAAATAATCAAGATGATAAAAGACAATGGTAAAGAAGTCTTCTTGGATTTGAAATTTCATGACATACCAGCTACTGTAAAACGTTCTGTAGAATCTGCTAGAGAACTCGGAATATTTAGTTTAACGGTACATTCTATAGGTGGAGAAGAAATGCTAAAAGCGGGCTCATCTGTTGAAAATAGACCAAAGATTTGGGCAGTAACTGTTTTAACTAGCCAAATTACAACACCTGAAGAAGTTTTAAGAAGAGTAAAGTTAGCAAAATCTTGTGGTATAGATGGAGTTATAGCGTCTCCTTTAGAAATATCTATAATAAAAAAAAGTTGTGGTACTGATTTTAATGTTGTTACGCCAGGAATAAGGCCGTTGAAAGTAGAAGATGATCAAAAAAGAGTTGCAACTCCAGAGTTTGCTGTTAAAGCTGGAGCTGATTTTATAGTTGTTGGAAGACCAATTATAGAAGCTCAAAATCCAGATGAAATCGCAAAAAATATTTATGAATCTGTAGAAGTGAAGTCGTAAAATGATTATATCTGTAAAAAATGCAAATCAGCTATTTAAAAATGGGTTAAAAATGGGTTTTCTTTTACAGGTGGGAGGCATAGGCCCTATCTGTATGTTGATGTTTCGTCTTTCCTTGTCTTTGCCAATATCGAAACTTTTGTTAGGTGTTATAGGTATAACTTTAGCGGATATTATTTATATATGTTTAGCAGTACTTTCTATATCTGCACTTGCAAAAAGCATAAATCGTTATCAGCGAATTTTTGATATTGTTGTTGGTACGGTTTTAATTATTTTTGGTGTATTGTTTATAACTGCAGGTTACAATATAGATGCAAATACTTTTAAAGAGCAAGATTTACTTTTATGGCTGTGTGGATTAACATTAGCTAATCCTATTACAATTTTATTTATTACAGGGATTTTTTCTTTAGAGCTAAGCAAACGCAATATGAAGTTACAAGAAACTGTTGTTTTTGCAGGTGGTTTTTTGTTGGCAACGCCTATATTTATGACTTTTGTAGTTTTGGTTGGTAGTCTTACCGGTAGGGTTCTACCTGAATTTGTTGTGCCTTTAATAAATGCTTTTATGGGATGTATTTTAGTATTTTTGGGCGCAAAAAATATATTTTTTAAAGAACAAAAATTAGGAGTTATACAAAATGCAGCAAGACGAATTAAAAACTTTATTCAAAAAAAATAATGCCCTTTTGACCGGTCATTTCAAACTTTCTAGCGGGCTACATTCTGATACATATTTTCAATCTGCATTAATTTTACAATATCCTAAAGAAGCAGAGTTTTTAGCTCAAGAACTTGCAAAGAAGCTAAAAGAGAATAATATAACAATTGATGTTGTTGTTTCTCCTGCGATGGGCGGCGTAATTATAGGATATGAGATGGGGAGAGCTTTAGGAGTTAGAGCAATATTTACAGAAAGAGTAGATGGAAAAGTGTTGTTTAAAAGGGGTTTTTCTTTAAAAGAAAGTGAAAAGGTTTTAATTATAGAAGATGTTATAACTACAGGACTTTCAACCAAAGAAGTTATAGAGTTTATTAAGCTTTCTGGATGTAAAATTGTTGCAGTTGGTTCTCTTGTTGATAGAAGTGCTGGCAAAGTTGATTTTGGCGTTCCAACATTTTCTCTTTTAAGTCTAGAAGTTAAAAGTTATAAAGAACAAGAGTGTCCGATGTGTAAAGAAGGTGTTGTTGTCATAAAGCCTGGAAGCAGAAAATAGTAAAAATTTATTTAGTTACTTGGAAATAGTAATAGAATTACAAAGCTAATTATTAATACTTGCAGTAGCGCTTGGGGGTATGATATGAAAATTGATATCATGCTTGGTTTGGAAGTGAGAGAATATAAATAAAAGTATGAAGAATTATTTTTTATTTATATTTGATTTTTAGAGTGAGGAAGTTTGATTATGAATATACTATGGACATTTGCTCCGATTTTTCTTTTTGTTTCTCTTTTTGTTGGTAGTGGAATATATTTTTCTTTTATGGGGTACGAGAAATCTTTTACAATATTGCCACCTGTAATTGCAATAATTCCATCTATAATTTTAGCATGGATTAAAAATCGCAAACCTTCTGAAGAAAAAACAGCAGAACTTTTAGCTGGAATAGGTGAAAAAGATATAGTTTATATGTGTGTTATATTTCTTTTAGCAGGCGCATTTGGGGAAGTTACTAGAAGTATAGGTTCAATTGAATCATTGGTTAACTGTACAATATCGTTCGTTCCTGCAAAGTTTTTATTGACTGGTCTATTTTTTATTTCGGCTTTTTTGTCTACGTCTATAGGTTCAGCTCTTGGTACTGTAGCTGCTGTAGGGCCAGTTGCTGCAGATTTTTGCCTGCACGCCAGTGGTATTTCTATGCCTGTAGCTATGGGTGCCGTTGTGGGAGGAGCTTTTTTTGGAGACAATTTATCTTTAATTTCAGACACTACGGTAGTATCCATATCCTCTCAACGTGCTAATATAAAAAAGAAATTTAAAATAAATCTTCGAATAGCTGCTATTGCTACTGTTATAACTATTTTAGCCATGTATTTTTCCGCAACAGTGACGGTAGATTCAATACATGGGCATAATTTTTCTTTAATATTGATTCTTCCATATATTGTTTTATTGATTTTAGCTTTTAACAGAGTAAATATTTTGGTTTGTTTAACGCTTAGTATACTCCTATCAGGGGCTATAGGGATTTGTTGTCACTCAAACTATGGCATATTAACATTTTGTAATGATATTAATGCAGGTTTTTTAAAAGTATATGGAGTTTTGTTGCTAGGTTTAATGATTGGCGGTTTGTCAGGCCTTATAGGTAGCGATGCTGCAAAAGAAGTTGCTCAAATTATATCTGAACGTATTTTAAAAAATAAAATTGAATCTAATTTGCCTCAGTTTATCATCGGCGGTTTGTCAGCAATGTTTACATTTCTTTTGTCAAATAATGTTATAGCTATAATTTGCTGTGGGAAAATAGCTAAAAGTATAGCCAAGCATAATGGGATTTCTCCACATTATTCTGCTACAATACTTGAAGTATTTGCTTGTGGTGTAAAAGGCTTACTGCCTCATGGTACACAAGTTTTGCTTGCCGCGTCTTTTGCTGGAATCTCTCCTCTTAGTATTTTACCGCGCGTGTATTATTGCCATGCTTTAATAATTGTCGGTATATTTTTTATTTTGTTTGTAAACAAAAGAAGTCCGATTGTAAATTGATAAAATGAGAGATTATGAATGTCTATAACATATAAAAGTGCAGGAGTAAACGTAGAGGTAGGCAACGAACTTATAAAAAAATTAAAAAAGAAGCTTCCTAAGATTGGCGGTTTTGGAGGGCTTTTCCCAATAAATGGAACAAAGTATAATCTTGTAAGTTCAGCTGATGGTGTTGGAACAAAACTAAAACTTGCTTTTCTTCTTAATAAGCATGATACAGTTGGAATAGATTTAGTTGCTATGAACGTAAACGACTTAATTTGTGTTGGCGCAAAACCGCTTTTTTTCTTAGATTACTTTGCTTGTGGCAAGTTAGATATAGCACAAGCAGAACAAGTGATAAAAGGCATTATTAATGGATGTAAATTAGCATGTTCTTGTTTAATCGGTGGAGAAACTGCAGAAATGCCGGATTTTTATAAAGATGGGGAATACGATTTAGCTGGTTTTTCTGTTGGCATAGTTGAAAAGAATAAGGAAATCAATGGAAAAAAAATAAGACCGAAAGATGTTATTATAGGTCTTCCTTCCAGTGGTCCTCATTCAAATGGTTATTCTTTAATAAGGAAGGTATTATCAGACCAGCAGCTAAAAAAATATTCCAAACAGTTGCTTGCTCCCACAAAAATATATGTCAGAGAAATACTTGCAGCGATTTCAAAATTCAATTCTAGAAAACAAAATATTATTGGTATAGCTCATATTACAGGTGGGAGTTTTTATGATAAGATTTCAAGAATTTTGCCTGAAAATGTAAATGCTATAATTGAAAAAAGATCTTGGAAAGTTCCTGAAATTTTTAGACTTATTCAAAAGCAAGGCAATGTCCCGGAAAAAGATATTTATAGAACTTTAAATATGGGTATTGGTATGGTTTTAATTGTACGTCCTCAAGAGGCTTTAAATGTTAGAAAATTTTTTAAAGGTGCAAAAGTCATAGGTTATACCAAAAAAGGCGATAAAGGTGTGGAAATAATATGATAAGGCTTGCGGTTTTAGTCTCTGGTTCAGGGTCTAATATGCAAGCTATAATAGATTCTACAAGAAATGGTATTTTAAAAGCTGTCGCAGAGGTGGTGTTAGTTATTTCAAATAATGCAGACGCTTATGCTCTGCAAAGAGCAAGAAATGAGGATATAAAATCTGTATGTATTGAGAGAAAGTTTTTTAGCGACCCTAAATTTTTTAATGACGCAATATTACAAGAATTGTTGTCAGAAAGAATAGATTTAATTTGTCTTGCTGGATACATGACTCTTATAGGGGAGAACATAGTCTTTAGGTATGAAAGTAAAATATTAAATATCCATCCAGCTCTCCTACCCAAATTTGCAGGTAAGGGTATGTATGGTCGTTATGTCCATGAGGCGGTTATAAGGGCTAAAGAGAAAAAGTCTGGAGCTACAGTTCATTTTGTTGAAGCAGAATACGATCTTGGCGAAATAATTTTGCAAAAGGAAGTAGATGTTTTAGATAATGATTTGCCAGAGGAGCTTACTAAAAGAGTTTTAGAAATAGAACATCAAATATATCCTCAAGCAATTAAAGAAGTTATAGAAAGAAAATTTATATAAAAGGATAAGAAATGATTCCTCGTTATACAAAACCTAAAATGGCTGCAATTTGGTCTGATAAAAATAGATTTCAAAAAATGCTTGAAGTGGAAATTTTTGCAGCAGAAGTTATGTCTAAAATTGGTATAGTTCCTAAAAAGGCAATAGAAGTTATAAAAGCAAAGGCTAAAATTGATGTAGAAAGAATTAACGAAATAGAGCTTACAGTAAAACACGATGTTATAGCTTTTTTAAGTGCTGTTGCAGAGACAATAGGCCCAGAAGGTAGTTTTTTACACTTAGGTATGACATCTTCAGATGTTTTAGATACTACTACTGCAGCTCAGTTAAAGCAATCTTGCGAACTTTTAATACAAGAAACAAAAAAGTTGGCAAATATAACTAGATCTCTTGCCAAAAAATATAAAATGACGCCTATGATTGGCAGAACGCATGGTATCCATGCAGAACCTATGACATTTGGCCTTAAAGTTGCTTCTTGGTATAGCGAAATTATGAGATCTTTAGATAGGTTGAATTTTGCTTTAGAGACTGTAAGTTATGGCAAAATTTCTGGGGCCGTAGGAAGTATGGCTCATTTAGACCCTAAAATAGAGAATTATGTTTGCAAAAGTATGGGACTAAAGCCTGAGCCTGTCTCTACTCAAATAGTCCCGCGAGACAGACATTCTATTTATTTTTCTTGCCTTGCACATGCGGGCGCATGTTTGGAAAGAATTGCAACTGAAATAAGACACCTACAAAGAACAGAAGTTGCAGAACTTCAAGAGCCTTTTACAAAAGGGCAGAAAGGGTCTTCGGCGATGCCGCACAAAAGAAATCCAATAATTTCAGAAAATATTTGCGGCCTTGCGCGACTTTTGAGAGGTTATGCTGTAACTGCTATGGAAAATATTGCTCTTTGGCATGAAAGAGATATAAGTCATTCGTCTACTGAAAGGATTATTCTTCCTGATGCTTCTTTAGCTTTATATTATATGATTGTAAGAACGCAAGATATGCTTTTGGGGATTAATGTTTATACTGAAAATATGCAAGCTAATTTGAATAAAACAAAAGATATTATTTTTTCTGGAACATTACTTCTTTCTCTTGTAGATAAAAGTCTATCTAGAGAAGAAGCTTATGCAATTGTTCAAGAAGCAGCTTTTTATGCTAGAGATAATAAAATATCTTTAGAAGAAGCATGCTTAAAAAGTAGTCAAATAAGTAAATATTTAACAGATAAAGAAATAAAACGAGATTGTAATGTAACTGCTCAATTTAAGAATATAGATTACATATTTAAGCGTGTTTTTCAAAAGTAGCATAAAATTAATTACTATTGTTGTTGGCAATATTTTTTTTATTTGCTATGTTCTTAATTATGATGAAATCTAAAGTACTTACAATTTTATGTTTTATTTTTTTTGTGTTAAATATAAACATATATGCAGAAAATAAATATTTAACAATAAAAGATGCAATTAATATTGCTTTACAAAATAATTCTAGAATACAATCAACAAAGAAAGTTTTACAAGGCTCATGCCATGTTTCTAACTCCGCCAAGGGTAAATTCCTTCCTAGAGTAGATATTGTTGCTATTGGCACTAAAATAGATCAATCTATAAACTTAAATTTAAACGATATTCGCACTGCTATGATTGGTACTAGTATAGCCTCTTATTCTGGGGCAGGTGGATCAAACCCAATGCAATTTCAGATGTCTTTGGAACATTTAGTTCCTTCTTTTGAAAAAAAAATGATGGATGACACTTTTGTTAGAGTTATGGCTTCTGTGGTGCAGCCTATATTCTCAGGGTTTAAAGTTTCAGCTAATTTTAGTCTAAAAAAGTTGGAAGAAGAAGTAGCAAAAATTAATCTTAATGCTACAGAAAGTTCTGTAATAACAGAAGTTGTAGAGTCTTATTTTAGAACTAAACTTTTAGAGCAAGTTTCTCAAATTCAAAGCGACTATCTTAAAAATATTCAAACTCATGTTTTGCATGCCGAAAAACTTTTAAAAAATGGAATAATATCAAAAGCAAATTATTCAAAAGCAGAAGTTGCGTTGGCCGAAGCAAAGAGAGATTATGAACGATCCTTAAGAGATAGTGAACTATCTTATACGCTTTTTAACAATGTTATAGGTGCAATTAGTGGGACAATATATTTATCTTCAGATATAAAAATGTTGAAAAATGTAAAAAATGAAGATTACTATATATCTAAAGCTTTGCAAAATAATAGTTCATTGAAATTACTCTATACAAAGAGAGATATGTTAAAACAAAAATATAAGGTCTCTTTGGGAAATATGTTGCCTAATATTGCAGCTTTTGGAGAATATCAAATTTTACAGGATAAACTTACTTTAGTAGAGCCTAAATGGGCTATAGGCTTAAGCGCTTCCTTGAACGTTTTTAGTGGTTGCTCAGATGCCAATGAAATGAAAACTACTAAACTACAAATGGAGTCTGTAAATTTTCAAATAATAGATATAAAGAACCTTATAAGAACAGGTGTAAAAAATTTTTGTCATCGTTGTAAGTCTGCTCAACAAGACTATCAAACTCTTGTAAGCGGTCAAGCTTTAGCACAAGAAAATTTAAAATTTTACAGAATTGCTTTTAAATCAGGTGTTGCGACCTCATTGGAAGTTGTTGACGCGGAATTTGGTTGTAAAAAGATAAAAATAGATAAAGCAAAAGCTATTTTTGAGTACAATAGTTCATATGCAAATTTAATAAATATATGTGGAGTTTCAGCTGAGGAGTTCAAAAATGAGCTATAATAAATTATTTATAAAATCGACTTGCTTAATTGTGTTTTCGTTGTTTTTGTTCTCTTGCAAACACCAATTAGAAGATAAAATTATAGTTGGAGAAGTTGATTCTTCTGAAATAGATGTTGGAGTAAAAGTACCTGGTAGAATATCAGATATTTATGTTGCTGAAGGCGATAGCATTTCAAAAGGACAATCTTTAGGTAAGCTAGAAAGCAAAGAATTAGATGCAAAATTAGATGTAATAAATGCGGCTTTAAAAGATGCAAATAATCAATATACGTTAGCAAAAAAAACTTATAATAGAATAAAAAACCTTTATAAAAATAAAGTTATACCTAAACAACAGTTTGATGAAGTTGAGTATAAATATAAGGCAGCTTTTCAAAAAGTTAAAGCTGTACAAGGGCAATTAAATGAGATAAAAGCGTACTATTTAGAACTTACAATAGTTTCTCCAATAGATGGAGAAGTAGTCCAAATTATTGCAAACCCCGGAGAGCTTGTTTCTACAGGCTATCCCATTATAACGATATTAAATCCCAAAAATATGTGGGTTGTATTTAATATTCATGAAGATGATTTAAAAAATATAGAGAAAGGAAAAAATTATCAGGTATTTTTTCCAGCTTTAAATAAAACTTTTGAGATGGAAGTAGTATATATATCTGCACTTGGTACATTTGCATCATGGAAACCAACTGCTCAACAAGGTAATTATGATTTAAAAACTTTTGAAATAAGATTAAAAAGTAAAGGCCTTATCCCTAATCTCCGTCCTGGTATGACAGCTGTGTTAAAATGAAAGGTATTGTAAATATAATCCTTAGAGAATTAAAATTTATTTTTAAAAGTAAGCTTTATATTTCTGCTTTAATTATTTTTCCTATAGTAGATATTTTGTTTCTTGGCGGGATATATGTTTCTCAAACTTTAAACAAGCTTCCAATAACTGTAATAGATAATGATAATTCTAAGATTTCAAAAAATATTGTTCGTTATTTTAATGCTTGCCCAGATATGGAAGTTAAAACAAGAGTGTCAAATGTTTATGAACTTCAAGAATTATTTAATAAGCAAAAGTCTGTTTTAGGCTTATATATACCTAAAAATTTTCAAAAAGATATTAAAAGACAAAAGTCTCCAAGCGTTACGCTATTTGTAAATGCATCAAATTATATATCTGGCAATATTACAGATTCGGATTCTACTACGATACTATCTATAATAAATGCCGGCATAAGATCTTCTTTGCTTACTAAGAAAGGGATTTATAAACAGCAAGTAAAAGATTTACTTCAACCAGTGCGTATAGACAGCGAGAAACTTTTTAACCCATCATTAAATTATAATTTTTATTTAACGCCAGGCATTTGGCTTTCTGTAATACATCAATTTTTGATACTAATTGGTGTTTTAACATTATCTACTGAATTTGATTTAAAAACAATCTATTCGCTGATTAAAAAATCTAAAAGAAGTTTGTTAATAATGTTTTTGGGCAAAATGTTAGTTTATTTGGCTTTTGTGTTTATCCATTTTGAGATTTTATATTTAGCTATGTTTAGATTATTTAATATTCCAGTGTTGCACTCTAACAAGGATATTATCATTTACAGCATGTGCTTTGCATTTGCTTCAATGTCTTTTGGAATGTTTTTGGCGGCATTACTTAAAACTAGACTTAATGCACTAAAGGGTTGTCTGTTGTTTTCTGCGCCTGCATTCTTATTGTCAGGTTATACTTGGCCATTAGACCAGATGCCTTACTTATTAAGAAATGCAGTTCATATTCTACCTTTAACTTCATTTTTAGAAGGATTTAGAAAAATCTATCAACAAAATGTGTCAATTGAGTATACATATTGTTTTATGAAAGAATTGCTGGTTTTAGGTTTAATATATTTTTTGTTATCATATATCTTCATGTACTTTAGGATAAAAAAATACGAGAAAAAGTATGAAAATTAAAGCGTTAAAAGATATTTTATTTAGAGAATTTAGTTTTATATTTAAATTGAAAGATATGATCTTAATATGTTTTCTTGCACCTTTAGTTTATGGTTTAATGTTCTCTTATCTTTATATAAATAAGAGAGCTACAAATATTAATTTAGGTGTAGTTAATCAAGATGGTTCATATTTATCAAGAAAATTGGTTAGGAATATCAATGCTACAGCAGAGTTAAAAACGACAATGCAGTATAGTTCTTTCCAAGAAGGATTGGCAGGCATTTTTAAAAATAATGTAAATGGTTTTTATGTTATTGCAAATAGTTTCGGTAAGAATATGAAAAAAGGTAGAATTTCACCTGTGCTTAATGTTGTAAATTCTAGTAATTTTCTTGTGGCAAGTAATGTGTTAAAAAAGTTTACTTTAGCTTCAATTATTTTTTCTAAACAGCAATTTCAAAAGATATTAACAGATAAAGGATTTTCTTATAAATCAACTGAAAATGTATTTAGTCCAATAAAAATTAATACAGTTTATTTATTTAACACACAAATGAACTACTCTGACTTTTTGCTTCCATGTTTATTGCTTGCTGTTTTACAACAAATTATTTTATTAGCTGTTTGTACTTCTATATCGTTAGAAAAAAAGGATAACAATGAGCTTAATGTATTTTATGGAAGTTTTTTTATAATGTTTTTGGGCAAAGCAATTCCGTATATTTTAATAGGCTCGTTAATTAATGTTTTAAATATTTATATATTTTTACCTATTGATGGAATTTATGCTTCATCTATTTTAGGTTTATTTGTTCTGTCTACGGTTTTTATTATAGCCGTTGTGTGTTTTGCTATATTGGTGTCTATCTTTTTTAAATCTCCAGAAATGGCGATGGCTGTTTTAATGTTTTATTCTTTACCTACAGTACTTCTATCAGGTTTTGCTTGGCCGCATAGTGCGTTACCTAATTATTTAAAAATAATTTCTTATATTTCCCCATCGACATATTCTATGAACTATATTAGACTGTTTATTTTAGGTGATGTTAAAATATGGTATGCAAAAGAACCTATCATTGCTTTAGTATTATTTTCTGTGATTTGTTTTTTTATAACATATTTAATTGAAATGAAAACAAAAAAGGTTTTTCCTTTACGCAAATGAAACTAAATTTAAAGAAAACATTTATTTTTTTAACTATTATAGTAGGCTCAGTTTTATTATTGTATTTTGTTATTTTTATTTTATATTTTAACAATGCAGCTCTACTGAATAAAACAAAAGATACTATAACTGCTTTAACGCAAAGAGAAGTTACCATATCAGAGGTGTCTTGTTCTCCACGTGGAGATTTTAAAATTTCTAATCTTAGTTTATATAATTCTGGCGGTGGTATATTTTTATCTGTAAAAAAGCTTTCTATAAAGATTTCTGTAAATAAGCTTTTAAAGGCGTATTTTATAGCAAATAAGTTTGAAGTTGATAGTTTTGAAATCAATCTTAATTTGGATAATAAAAGAAAGTTTAACTATCAGGAACTTTATAAAGAAATTAAAGATAATTTTAATAAAAAATATACAAAATATAGGTTTATTAGAAAAATGGAGGTAGAGTATATCTCTATTAAAAATGGGATCATAAATTTAAAGTTAGATTTAGGCAATATTAAAATATATGATATTTTAATACGTTCTAATAAATTTGATTATGCAAATGACTATTTTAGAGGTACTTTATCTTTCAGTTTAAAGTTAAACAGCTTTCAAACAAAAGCAACATGCGAATTTAACTACAGCAAGCTAAATAAAACTCTAAAAATAGAAGATTTTAAATGTGAGGATTTATCTTTGCATGGCGAAGGACTTATTAGTTTTCTTGACAGTGGAGACGTATCTTTAGAGTATAATGCCAAGGTTAATAAACTAAAATATAAAAGTTTATTAATATTATATAAATTAATAGGTATTAAGCCTATAAATATTAATTATAAGGATAATATAGAAGATATTATTATTTATCATACAACTATTAAAGAAAAAGAAATTAAGACTGCTATATAATTTCGTAGAGCTAAAAAAATTCAAGATTTATTTGTTATAATAACTGCATGAATAATATAGTCATACCTAATAGGTACAAGTCTATAATTGATAAAATTACAATTGTTGCAAACGAGCATAATTTTGAAGCTTATATAGTAGGTGGATTTGTAAGAGACATTATTTTAAATAGAGAGCCAAAAGATTTAGATATAATGGTTTGTCTAAAGCAAGAAGACAACAAAGATAATAAGAAATTTGCTGGAATAAATTTCTCAAAAATTTTGTCTAAAATATATAATTTAAGTAGTCCTGTTATTTTTGAAAGATTTGGTACTGCCAAGTTATTCATAGATAACCAAGAAGTTGAATTTGTAATGCCTAGAAAAGAATATTATAATTTAGAGTCAAGAAATCCAGATACAGAAGTTGCGTCCTTACAACAAGATGCTTTAAGAAGAGATTTTACTATAAATGCTTTGTTTTTGAAGCTTAGCGATAATACTATTTTAGATTTTACTACAAGTGGCATAAACGATATAGAAAAAAAAATTATTAGAGTAACAGATACACAAAATGCACATATAATTTTTAACCAAGATCCTTTAAGAATTTTACGAGCAGTCAGACAACATTTACAATTGGGATTTGCTATAGATGAATCTACATATGATGCGATGAAGCTTTCTGCAGAACGCATAAAAATTGTATCTTATGAACGTATAAGAGACGAGATAGATAAAGTTTTAATTGAAGAAAATTCTTCGGAAGCAATTTTAATGATGGATGATTTGGGCATATTGCAGGAAGTTTTGCCTGAAGTAGTAGCCTTAAAAGGCATTAAACAACCTGATAAGTATCATGTAGATGATGTCTTTGTACACTCTTTAAAAGTTTTAGATAGAACCAAAAACGATATTGTTATAAGAATGTCTGCGCTTTTGCATGATGTTGGTAAGCGCGTAACTTTTAAAAATGAAAATGAAAAAATTACTTTTCATGGGCATGACATTGAAGGCGCTAGAATTGCAGAAATTATTTTAAAAAGGTTTAAATATTCTAAAGATTTTATAAAAAAAGTTGTAGCTATTATTAGAAATCATATGTATCCTAAAATGTATTCCAGTGTTTGGACCGACAGCGCAGTTCGTAGGCTTGTTAAAAAATGTGGTAATGAGTTAGATTCAATAATAGAAATTTCTAAGGTTGATTTTGGCAGGTATAACGATGTTAAAATAATTGAAGAATTACTTTCTAGAATAGAAAATTTAAAAGCAAAAAAAATGCTTTATGTAAAATCTGATTTAGTATCTGGTAAAGATTTGATAAAAATATTTAATAAACCACAGGGAAAATGGATACAAGACGTCAAACATAAAATTGAAGAAATACAGATTGAAAACCCGGAGATTACTAAGGAAGAAGTTATTAATAATATAAAAATAAATGACTGTTAAATTAAAGAGGCCAAATGGCTGAAGATAAACAACAACAAGATCAAACTTCAACAAGTAATACTGAACCTAAATCTGAAGAAATTAAAAAGAAAGAAAATGTTGAGCGTAACTACGATATTGTAGGTTTAGTTATAGGTGGAGTAGTAGGATTAATTGTTGGGATAATAATTTCATTTAATTCTATTTTTGCAATGCAAATTGGCATGTTTTTGGGTCTTGTATTAGGAGTAAATATTAAAAAAAAATAGTTTAAATTATTATAAGGAGGGATTATGCAGGAAGATAATTCCTATGTTAGAGAAGTAATTGAAAATTTAAATAAGCAAATTAATTCTATAGACCAAGAAATTCAAAAATTAACAAACTTAAATATTGAAAAATTGAAAGAATGTGTAAATAAGTTTAAAAAAGAGTTGTACATAGTTTCTACAAAAAACGAAGAAGTTGTCCCTGATATAGAAAATCAAAATATTGTTGCAGAAAAGTCACAACAAGTAGCACCAGAAATATCAACTCAGACAAAAGCAACATCAATACACGAAACACAAACAGTGCCAGAAAAGCCAGTCCAAATACCAGTCAAAGACCAAAATTCTATATTAAAAGATATAAGATCTAAACTTAAAAATTTAGATGATATTATAAAAAAAGCAAAAGAATCTAAAAAAGAAAATGAAGCAAAACCTCAAGATAATATATCTCAAGAAGTTCCTAATAACGAGATAAAAAATCAAGATGATGTGTCTCAAGATGTTTCTATTAATGAAATTGGTAAAGAAAATAAAGATTTGCCTTGTGATGTTAGGACTAAAGAAATATCTCCTTCTAATGAAGAAAAATCAGATATTAATGATGGCGCAGTTGTAAAAAAAGAAGAAAACGATATTGTCACTATTGGCAAATTTGATGAGCTTATTAAAGCAGAACCTACTAATTTTAAACATTATATGCAAAGAGCAGAACTTTATATTAAAAGAAACAATTATGATAAGGCAGAATCTGACTATAAGAAAGCTCAAGAACTTACTCAATCAAAAAATATTTCTGTTTTACTTGCGTTAGCAAATCTTTATAACTTAAATGGTAATTCTAAAAAAGGTTTGCCGTTATATAATCAGGCTTTTGAATTAAATCCTTCTAACATAGATGTTTTGCAACAAAGAGCAGCATATTATTTAAACTCTGGTAAAGATGATGAGTTTTTAGAAGATATTGAAAAGGCAATATCATTAGATGAGAATAATGCAAAAAGCTATGCTTTAAAGGCAGAGTATAGTGCTTCAAAAGAGTTCTATCATAAAGCACTTAACGATGTAAATATAGTCATCAAACTTCGTCCTGACAACGTAAGTGCTAAATATTTTAGAGGTGTAATGCTTTACAATCTTGAGAAATATAATGAATGTTTTGATGATATGAAACAAACTTTAGAATCTAATAATAGTGAAAATGAAGTATACAAATATATTGGGATTTGCAGTTTTAAGTTAAATAAATTTGAAAAAGCCATGGAGTATTTAGCAAAGGCTGTTGATGTTGGCGTTAGAGACGAGATAGTTTTTTATTATAAAGCACAGGCTGAATATGAAATTGGAAATTTTGACGCAAGTTTAAGAGATATATCTAAAGTTATAGATATGAATTCTAAAGAATATAAATATTATTTACTTAGAGCTAGAGTATGCAATAAAAAAGAATTTTTTGATCAAGCGTATAAAGATTATGAAAAAGCTTATAAGTTAGAATCAACTTTAAATGTGCTCATTGAAAAAGCAGATTTTTTAATAAAATATGGGAAATATAAACAGGCTTTGAAGGATTATACATTAGCAATAAGTTTAGACCCTACGAAAGCAGACTTTTTCAAACAGCGCTCTTATATATATGAAAAACTTGGCAAGCCTGATAAAGCAAAAGATGATTTACAAAAAGCTTTATCTATAAATCCATCATCGACAACCCTTCAATCACAACAGTCTGTAGAACCAAGTCCAAGCTCTGAACCTGAAGTCAATCCATCATCAGAAGCAGCAGAGCAGTCTCAACAAACATTACCAGAAGAAATTTTTAATATAGTTTCAAAACAGGAACAAGTACCGCAAGAACAAAATATTGAAGAACTGCAAGCTTCAAACGAAAGTGAAGTTAAACAGGAAGTTTCAAAACAACAAATTATTCAAGAAGATAATATTAAAAAAGAAGAACCTGTTGTAGAAACGCCGCAACAAGTAACACCAGAAGTGCCGACTCAAATAGAATCAGCGCCAGGCCAGGAAGTGTCAGGTAAACCAGTGCTGACAGAGGCTGAATCAACACTGAAGTCTGGTGTAAATGTGGATGTTCTTTTTAATAGAGCTAATATTAATTATAAAAATAAAAAATTTGATATAGCTTTAAAAGATATAGAAGATATTATTTTACAAGATCAAGGATATGTAAAGGCGTATATTATTAAAGCAGAGATTTACCATCAACTTCAAGATAATGAAAAAGAATTACAGGTTTTAAATAAGTTAATAGAATTTGCCCCTAGTTTATTTTTACCTTACACTAAAAGAGCAGAGATTTATGTATTTCAAAAAAAAGAAGATTTAGCTTTTTCTGATTTTTCTAAGGCATTAGAGCTAAATCCTAAAAATGGCAGCGTATATCTTGGACTTGCAAGAATTTACGCAAAACGAGGGCAAAAAGATAAAGCTTTAGAAAATTATAACAATGCAAAAAAATATGAGTTAAAGTCTATAAAAGCGATAGACCAAGAAATACAAGCTTTATCTTAAGTTTTCTATATATTTTGTTGTTAGCTATTGACAAGAGGATAATAAAATCTTAAATTGTAGGAAAAGATATATATAATTTATGTATAATTAAGTTGGTTCTTTAAATTCTTTGTATCAAGTATCAAACATATAAACTGCAAGAGGTGATTTTATATGAATGACAAAATATTGAAAAAATTTGTGGCAGAAATTGAACACAGATATGATACTGAAGAATCTAACAAGAACTCTCATCCTGAAGAAAGTCTAAAACCTAATCAATCTCCCCTCAATGAAGAATTGCGTTCAACACTTTTGATGTATAATTTTAATTGTTTTATGGATGAATTCAATTGATTTAAACACTATCAAATGGTTTAGCAGAGTTTAAAGGATTGTTTTCCTCCTAAATTCTGCTAGCGTAGTTTGTATATTTTATGCATTTGTACCATAATAGCTACATTAGATAGGGCTTTTTTTGCAAATGTATAAAACAAATGCAAATTTTGTATATGTGGTTTCTCTTTGTCTAAAGATGGTTGCAATATCAATGCCATATTATTATTTAGGGATTTTATTATTTTAATAGTTTTTTTTATTTCTTGGAATGTTGTATTTTTTGTTATTACGCATTTTATAAAAGAGCCATTTAGTTTGTTAGAAGTTATAATTTTTAAAAATTTTGTGTGTTCTTTCCAAAAACTTTTTTTACATTCTGAAGGGAACTTAAAGTCCATGGCAACTATATCACAAAATTTAGCAATTTCCTTGAAGTTATTATATAGAGTGCCGTTAGTTTCAACATATATACTAAACTCTTTTGTTTTAAGTTTAGGTAGTAATTCTTTTAAAAAATGAGCATATAGGAGAGGTTCTCCTCCAGTAAAAGCTATAGAAGGTTTAGTATTAGTAAAATTTTTTTTGTTTTTTTTGTATAAAAATTCAATTTTTTCTATAATTTTTGTTATAGTTAAATACTTTGCTTTTTTTGTCACTGTTATAGAATAATTTGTATCGCAATAGTTACATGAAAGGTTGCAACCAGCAAATCTAACAAAAATTTGAGGAAGCCCTGTATATAAAGCTTCTCCTTGAAAAGAAAAGAATATTTCATAAAATGGAGCTTGTAAATTATTTAATGGCAGGGTCATTCGTTTTTGCCTCTTTAAACCCTTTGGCTCTTAATTTACAAGAATCGCATTGTCTGCACGGTTTACTAAATCCATTATAACATGTCCATGTGTCTTTATAAGGGACATTTAATTTTGTTCCTAATTTTATTATTTGGGCTTTATTTAATTTCAAAAGAGGAGTTTTGACAGTTATTTTTGTTTTTAAAGCTTTTAAAACATTATTATATGCTTTTACAAAGTCAGGAGTACAGTCTGGATAGTTGGAAAAATCTACAGCATTAACTCCAATAAATATAACGTCAGCATTAGTTGATTGTGCAAATGATAACGCGTATGAGAGGAATAAAGTATTTCTTCCTGGGACATAAGTCGGAGGTATATTTTTAGGCAAATTTTTATGTACAGGTACTTTTTTATCTTTATTAGTTAACACATCGTTTGACCAAGGCAACGTTATTTTGATAATAGAATAATTTGCGTTTACTGATTTGGCAATTTTTATGGCGGATTTTAGTTCTTTTTTATGTTTTTGTCCATAATCAAATACTATACAATTACACTGATATCCTTTTGATAATGCATAATATAATACAGTTGTAGAATCTAGCCCTCCAGAAAGTAATACTAGTGCTTTTTTTTCTATCTTCATTTCTATCCTCAATATATAAATTTATATATTGACACAATTAAAAGCATACTTATTTTTAATATAGGTAATAATTTTATATGCTTACCTCTGCACAAGAAAAGTCACTTTCCCATACTGCTACTTCGCACGCTTTGGCATTTTCAGTTTCTATAGATTTTAGTTGTTCTAAAATAAATACAGCTAAATTTTCTGCTGTTGGATTTATATTGTTAAAAGGCTCTATGTCGTTTAAAAATTTATGATCTAGATATAAAATAATTTTATCTAGATGTTTTTTTATGACTGTAAAATCTATCAACATGCCAGTACTATCTAGTTTAGTTCCACAAAAAGTTACTTTTATTTTCCAATTGTGGCCATGTAAATTTTCGCATTTACCTTTATATTCTCTAAGACGATGCGCAGCAGAAAAATTTTTTGTGACAGAAATCTTATAATTCATTTTTACCTCAATTCAATTTTTTTAATATTTGTTATTTTTTTGCCAAAAAAGCGACTGCCTATTTTTTTAAACTTTAAAGGGTTATCGCTAACATAAAATTTTAGATTTGGCTTGCTTTTACTTGCTAACAACTTTTTTTCTTCTAAAATATTTTTAACTTCTTGAGATATTATTTGAGTAGAATCTATTAAAGTGATACCTTCTTTGATATTTTTTTTAATTACTTCTTTTAAAAGCGTATAGTGAGTACATCCTAAAACAAGAGTGTCAATTTTTTTATTTAAAAGAGGCTGTATATATTTTTGAACAATCTCGTTTGTAAAATTAGAATTAATTAGTCCTTCTTCTACAATAGGGACAAATAAAGGACAAGCTTGTTGATGCAATTTTATCTTTGCAAATTTATTTATTTCTTTGGTATATGATTTGCTATTTATAGTGCCTTCTGTGCCAATAACGCCAATCTTTTTATTTTTAGAGGCAAAAACAGCTGCTTTAGCCCCTGGTTTTATAACCCCTATTATAGGGACATTAAATTTTTTTTGTAAAAAGGGCAAAGCAAATGCCGTTGCTGTATTACAGGCTATAACAATTAATTTGACTTGTTGTTTGACTAAAAAAGACGCTATTTCGGTTGAAAATTTAATAACTATGTTTTGTGATTTAGCTCCATATGGTATGTGCGCTGTATCTCCAAAATAGATTAAATTTTCACAAGGTAACCCCTTATGTATTGCTGACATTACCGTAAGTCCGCCAAAACCTGAATCAAAAATGCCAATAGGATTATTATTTATTACTTTTTTCTTTTGTTTTTTTTGCATAGTATCTAACAATTCCTTCATATATTGAATTGGATATTGCAGTACGAAACCTTCTTGTGTTTAATTTGGCTTCATCTTCATAATTGCTTAAAAAAGCACTTTCTATAAGTATTGCTGGCATTTGCGCCCCTCTTAAAACATAAAAACTTGCTTGTTTTGTACCTCTATTTGGAATTTTAACTCTTAATGATATTTTATCTACTATAAAGGCACTGAGTTCAGATGAAGCGTTCATATATTCGTTAGCTGTCATAGACCATAACATTTCTTGTAATAGAGCGCGTTTTTTATTTGGTTTGCCTTCTAGATCTAAAACAGAGTTTTCTAATACTGCGGTAGATGCCGCTTCAGAATCTGTAGCTTTTTCAGATAGAAAGTAAATTTCAAACCCATTTGCATTCTTATTTAAATTTGCATTACAGTGTATAGATACGAATAAATCTGCATCGTGTTCGTTTGCAATATTTGTTCTTTCTGCAAGAGGTATAAAAGTATCATCTTTTCTTGTAAGAATTACCTCATAGTTAGTGTCGTTGTCAAAAATAGATTTTAGTTCTTGTACAATTTCAAGATTTATGTCTTTTTCTTTTGTGCCTTTTGTGCCAATTGCACCTGGATCTTCTCCACCATGCCCTGCATCAAGAACTATAATTTTTTTGTGGTTTTTGTTTTTTGCAGAATATATAGTTGGTATTGTTTGAGTGTCATCAACTATACTAAAGCTATCATCGGCAATAGCGTCTTGAGTAAATTTTGTTACTGCAATAGCATCTAAATCGGTATTATCTACATTCCCATTCATAGAAATAATTTGCGCTTGTCCATATATGTCAGGAACAATAGTATCACTTTGCTGTAATTGATATAAGTCGTCTTCATCTTCTTCTTGCTTTTTGATAATATTTTCATTATCAATTATTTTTATTGGGAATGGGTGAATTATATCAATTGATATTCTATTAGGGTTAACTAATTTATCTATTTTAAAAGATTTTACAGGTTGTTGCAAGCTTATTTTTATAACTGCAGCTTTAGCATTAGAATAGTATTGAATTTTTTCAAGCATTCCATTGTTTATTTCCATAAAATTTTTTTGAATTTTTCCTCTTAAAATATTTAAAGTTATGGTTTGAGAGCTTCTTTCTACTGTATAAGATAAAGGTTCATCCAGATTTATTATAATTTTAGAACTTTCTTCTTTAGAAAAAAATCTTACTGAAGATATGTTTGACTTATGCGTTACAGTAAGCAAAAGAGAAGAGGGGTTCCATTTAGTTGTAGTTTCTGTAATTTGGGCAAATTCATTGGAGGTGAGAATTTCTGGTGGAATATAAATGTTTCCTTTTATAAATCTAGAAGGTAAGGACATTCTTCTTTTTTTTTTGCCAAATACCACAATTGTGTTATTTGCTTTAATGTCTATTTTTCTGTTGTTTAAGGTCATGGTAACTTGAGAACTTACAGGTTTCCATTCTAAACGAGCATTGTATACTTTAGCTATTTCTTTTATAGAAAAATATTTTGTTTGATCAGATATTTTATATGCATTAATACCGTTAAATGTTTGGCCATCTATAATAGTGTTGATGCTTTCAGATAAGAGGTTGGGTTTTTGTTCTGCTGATGTTGTTTTATTAAATATAGTAAAAATTGTAAATAATAAAATAAATAATTTTTTCATATTTTAAGAGTTTGTATAGATTCTTTAACATTGTTTGAAGAAAAAATGTAACTTCCGCTAACCAAGGCATTTGCTCCTGCATTAATACAGATTTTAGCAGTTTGATCGTTTATTCCACCGTCAACTTCTATAATACAGTTATATTTACGACTGTTAATAAGTTTTTTTAAATCCTTTATTTTGTAAATCACGTTGTCCATAAAAGACTGTCCACCAAAACCGGGCTCAACTGTCATAATTAAAACTAAGTCTAAATAAGGTAACAGTTCTTCTATTTCTGATATATTTGTTTTTGGCTTTATTGATATTCCTGCTTTAATACCAAAGTATTTTATATCTTGTATTAAATTTTTTTTATCTGTATTAACTTCACTATGAAAAGTTATTAAATTTGCCCCAGCTTTTTGAAAGACTTGATAGTATTTTTGTGGCTCACTAATCATAAGATGTACATCAAAAAAGAGATTTGTAACTTTTCTAATAGATTTGATAACAGGAGCTCCTATTGTAATGTTTGGGACAAAGTGTCCATCCATTACATCTATATGAAGCCAATCTGCTCCTGCGTTTTCTACCATTTGTATGTCTTTCTGCAAATTTGCAAAATTTGCAGAAAGAATAGAAGGTGCAATAATAATTTTTTCCATATGCATTTACCAGGAGATAATATCTTTCATAGATTCTGTAGATTAGTTTCATTTGTAGATACTGTTAAAGTAACATATTTAGTATTAGTTATATCTGTATCATTTTGAGGATATTGGTTTACAATAGTATTGTTTTCAATATCTTGATTAATTTCTGTTTTTATATCTAAAGTAACATTATTTTCTAATGCCCAAATTTTTGCTTCTTCTATATTTTGATTTACAAAATTAGGTAGAAGTATTATTCCTTCCGGTGGAACCCCTTCAGAAACAACAATATTTACAACAGAATCTTTATCTACTTTTTGTCCTGCCTTAATATCTTGTGCAATAACGTAATCTTTTTCTATAGTTGTAGAGAATCTTCTTTCAACTTCTCCCATGACAAGAGTTGAATGCCTTAAAGCTATATCTGCAGAACGTATAGTTTGGCCAATAAGATTGGGCACGTAAACAGTTTCTCCTCCTTGACTTATTGTTACTTTAATTGTTTTTCCTTCTCTTACTAACATGCCTGCTGGAGGATTTTGTCTTAAAATAGTTCCAGCTGGTATATTTTGGTCTGGTTCTTCATCATTTTTTATTAATCCAAAGCCTGTATTAGAAAGTTCATCTAAAGCATCATAGAGACTTTTTCCAACAAGGTTTGGTATTTCTATCTCTTTTCTGCTATGAATGAGAGAGTTCATTACCATGTTAAAAGAAGAGTAAATTGAAACTCCAATGATAACTAAAGCGATAAATACTTTAAAATTTTTTTTTGACAAATCTTACTCCTATTATTTTATTTTTAAGTTCAGGCAATATTAAATTATTTTTTTGCTCAAACCATTTTTGAACGAAGCCTTGCTCCAACTGCTTCAATGGTTCTTTGGCTAACTTCTTTTCTTTCTTTGTTAAAGAAAGGTCTTTCATTCTGGTTTTCTTTAAGCCAATTATCAGCAAATTTTCCTGATTGAATATCAGCCAAAACTTTTTTCATTTCTTCTCTTGTTTTGCCTGTTATAATACGTTTGCCTGTCACATATTCTCCATATTCAGCAGTGTCGGAAATTGAGCAGTTCATTTTACTAAAACCGCCTTTAAAAATTAAATCTACAATTAATTTAACTTCATGGCAACATTCAAAGTAAGCAATTTCTGGTTGATACCCTGCAGCTACAAGTGTTTCAAATCCAGATTAATAAGTTCTACAATTCCTCCGCATAAAACTGCTTGTTCTCCAAATAAATCAGTTTCAGTTTCTTCTTTAAATGTTGTTTCCAAAACTCCGCCTCTAGTTCCAACTATACCTTATTACATCTAAATCTTCTAAAGGTACGATTTGCTTAAAGCGTATATTAAACCCATGAGAAAAGCTTAACACAGCTTCTTTTTTTATATTTGGTTTTATATCTTCTTGCCAAACTTTACTTTGCACTTCATCAGGAAGTAAAATATGCACCCAATCTGCTTGTTTTACTGCTTCAGCAACGCTAATAGGATTCCAACCATCTTCAATAGCTTTTTTATAATTGTTCCCGCCAGGTCTTTGAGCTACTATAACATTTAGTCCAGAATCTCTTAAATTTAAAGCATGTGCATGTCCTTGGTTGCCGTATCCTAAAACTGCTATAGTTCTATTTTGTAAAAGATTTAAATCTGCGTCGTTTTCATAATACATTTTTGCTTCAGTCATTGTCTTGTTTTCCTTCAAAATCTCTATTATTTATTTCTTCTAGAAGTCTGTAAGATCCTTTTTTTTATTTGACCGCTTCTCATAAATTCTCATGTTTCACTTTTTTTGTATTGTACTAAATTTTTATTAATTATAGTGTGCTCCTTGAATTTTTTTTTCAAAATAAGTATAATGTAATCATCAAATGTGAGTATAGTTTAATTCCGACGTAGCTCAATGGTGGAGCAATCGGCTGTTAACCGATCGGTTGCTGGTTCGAGTCCAGCCGTCGGAGTTTAGTATTACTGAAGATTCTTTGGTAAGTTTATCAAAACTTTTTTTATTAAAAAAGAATGTATTTTCCTCTCTTATAAAAGTCCGATCCAACAAAATTTAAAATTATGAAACACAACAGATAATATCCTCATTATCTCTCTATTTATTGTATTTCTTGCGCTAATATTTTTTAATATTCTTTTATTTTAGTCATATTTGTAAAACTCAAAATACATATTGTTATGAGGTATACACAAATTTGACAGATTGTTATGATTATTGTTTAATTCAATATCAGCTATTAAGCGTTATATGGCAGGTATAAGCGTGAGGAGCTCTAATAATTCGGAGTAATTTTCATTCTATAAAGTTTCCGAATTCTGTATAAGTGTTAGATTTATGCTTTTATAAAGTTGCATGCTAAAATTTTTGTCCTGCTTTTAAAACAGCGGGACTTTTTGTTTTAACCCGATATTTTTATTTAATCTATTTATAAAATACGGAGATAGAAATGGATACAAAATTTTCAAAAGAAGGGTTGACTTTTGATGATGTTTTGTTAGTCCCAAGGCATTCAAAAGTGCTTCCAAAAGATGTTAACCTACAAACAAATCTAACCAAAAAAATTAAATTAAACATACCTCTTATGAGTGCTGGCATGGATACTGTTACAGAGTCAAAAATGGCTATAGCTATTGCTAGAGAAGGGGGAATAGGCATAATACATAAAAATATGTCAATAGAGGCTCAAACTTCTGAAGTTGATAGGGTTAAAAGAAGTGATAACGGTGTAATATATGATCCTTTTTCTTTAAAAAGAGATAATACTTTAGGTGAAGCAAAAGTTTTGGCTGCAAGATATAGAATTTCTGGTGTCCCTATAGTAGATGATAACAATAAGCTTATTGGCATTATTACAAATAGAGATATGCGTTTTGAAACTGATGAAACAAAAAAAATCAAAGATATAATGACAAAAGATGATCTTATAACAGCTAGAATCGGTACTTCTATACAAGAAGCAAGAGATATATTGCAAGATAAAAAAGTAGAAAAACTTCCTTTAGTTGATGAAAATTTTGTTTTAAAAGGGCTTATTACTATTAAAGACATAGAAAAAGCTATACGTTATCCAAATTCAGCAAAAGATGAAAAAGGTAGGCTTCTTGTTGGCGCTGCTTTGGGTGTTACAAAAGATTTTTTGATAAGAGCAAAGGCTTTAATAGATGCGAGTGTAGATGTCTTGGTTATAGATACGGCTCATGGGCATAGTCAAGGGGTTCTTGATGCAGTAAGAAAACTTAAAGAATCTTTCCCAAATGCTCAATTAATAGCAGGCAATATTGCAACCGCTGAAGCTACTCAAGATTTAATTAAAGCGGGAGCTGATGCAATTAAAGTTGGTATAGGGCCTGGCACAATATGTACAACTAGAGTTGTTACAGGTATAGGTGTGCCACAGATTACTGCCATTTATGATTGTTCTAAAGTGGCAGAAAAGTACGGTATCCCTGTTATTGGCGATGGTGGCATTAAATACTCTGGAGATATTCCTAAAGCGATTGCTGCAGGTGCAAGTGTATGTATGATGGGTTCTTTATTCGCTGGTACCAAAGAAAGTCCAGGCGAAGATATTATTTATAATGGTCGTGCATTTAAATCTTATAGAGGTATGGGATCTTCATCTGCTATGACTGCTGGTAGCTGCGACAGATATTTCCAAGAAAATACAAAAAAGTTAGTTGCAGAAGGTGTAGAAGGTCGTGTCCCTTATAGAGGTTCTGTTAGCGATGTTGTTTATCAATTAATAGGAGGTTTAAGAGCTGCTATGGGTTATTGTGGAGTTGCTAATATACAAGAACTTAAAGAAAAATGCCAATTTGTCAGAATAACTTCGGCAGGCCTTGTAGAAAGCCATCCTCATGACATATTTGTAACTAAAGAAGAAAGCAATTATTTCAGTAATAAGTGTTAATATATTAAAAACTAAGTCTTTATTTTTGTAATATGGAATCAGCTTTTTTGTATTCTTAAAATAAGGATTTAGTTCACAGCAAAATTCGTTTAAAGTCCAAAACGAAAATAATTTTCAAAAAACCTCTTTAAATTTCTAAAATTTATTATTTTTTCATAGTATTTTTTTGTAAAATTCACATCTTTTTTACAAAAATAAAAATTTTTTAATAATAATAAGCGTATAATATGTAATATACGAATTCGTAATATAAAATAAATCCTGTATAGATATTTGATAATAAATTTTAAAGAGAGGATAAGAAATTCTATGGAACAGAAAATTACAGGCCTTAAAGCTGTAGTGTGGCCAATACATAATTTTGAGCTTAGAAAGTTTTTACCTATGGCATTTATGTTTTTTTGTATCTTGTTTAACTATAGTATGTTGAGATCTATAAAAGATTCTTTAGTGGTTACATCGCTTGGCGCAGAGGTTATACCTACAATAAAATTGTGGTTTGTTTTGCCTTGTGCAATGTTGTTTATGTTGGTATACTCTAA
>JAIRXS010000004.1 GCA_031268145.1 Candidatus Endomicrobiellum siamense | reverse complement strand
TTAGAGTATACCAACATAAACAACATTGCACAAGGCAAAACAAACCACAATTTTATTGTAGGTATAACCTCTGCGCCAAGCGATGTAACCACTAAAGAATCTTTTATAGATCTCAACATGCTATAGTTAAACAAGATACAAAAAAACATAAATGCCATAGGTAAAAACTTTTTAAGCTCAAAATTATGTATTGGCCACACTACAGCTTTAAGACCTGTAATTTTCTGCCCCATAGGATTTTTATCCTCCTGACTTTTTCATTTTGGTAACCACTTTTTTATTTTTATGAGTGAATTTCTCTTTTTTTCCTAAAGTCAAAAAGTCAGGAGACACAACTGGATAATTACAAAGTTCGATCATTTGAATTTTTGTGAATAATCATCATATCAAGTAAGTTTGTGTTGTTTTAGCACTATAGACTCATACAATTCCTCACTAAACGAACCTTCTAAATCATCAATCTGTTTGACCCATGAGTAAACTACATCGCTGTTAGGAATTAAGTTTTTATCAACTTTATTGCTTTTTATCATGTCAAAAACAGAAACACAAAAGGGGTGTGGTGAAAGCAAATCTCCATCAATTGAAGAAGAAATAGAGCGACAAGCACCTAAGCAAGTTTTCCAAAAACTACATTTTGCACATAAGCTTTTAAAATCACTTTGTTTTAAATTCCTAATGTACAAAAAATGCTCGCTATTCCAAAGATCTCTAAGGGATTGAGTTTTTATATTACCTGCAACAAATCCCCTTTTGTTAAATGTAATCGGAGCACACGATGTAACATCTCCGTTCGGCATAATTTCACATCTGTGTACACCCCACCCACATTTCTTCTGAGTCCCCCCCGAAAACACATCGGGAAGTTCAACAATTGCATTAGGGAATCTAGATTTTAGTATTTTTATTAATTTTAGCCATTCTAAAATCTCGAATAAACTTAGAGTTCTTCCATTTCCAGTAGGACTATGTGTGAGAAAAACTCGATTTTTTACTCCTAAATTTCCTGAAAATCCGAAAATGTGTTCAAGCTCTGAAATGTTTATTTTTGTCAAAACTGTTTGAATTTTTACATCGCAACCAAGCTTAATTAATTTTTCTATGTTTTCACGTACTTTTGGTGCTAACTTTCTATCACGCATTTCTTCACCATCATAGCTTACTGAAAACTCAACTTTTTTAATATCTTCACCTAGCGATGAGATTATCCTATCCAGTAAAACGCCGTTAGTTTCTATTTCTACACGTAATTTGTTTTCAAAGCAAAATTTTACTGAATCAAGCACAAATGGAGAAACTAAAGGCTCACCACCTGTAAATGTTACTTTTTTACATCCTAAATCAACTGCTTGCAAAATAAGTGCTTTTGTATCTTCTAAATTAAGTTTGACTTCATCATTAAACCAATCTGCAGCGTAACAATGAGGACAATTAAAATTGCATTTTGATGTAATTCTTATATGTAAATCTTTCAAAACAGGAAAATTTGTCATTGATTTTTCTCCTTATCTAACGTAGTTGTTTTAAATTTTGATATATGATAATCGGCAAATTTATACAACATTTTATATTGCGACAAATGTGTCACAGCAAACGGTCTTTGGATGGACATTAACCAAACTATTTTGTCTATATTCAATGAAACTTCACTAGCTGGAATTCCTCTATCAATTTGATTTTTTATTTCATTTAATATTAAATAACAACATATGTATGTCCCTGTTCGTCCTGATCCCGCCCTACATGAAACTGCCATGATTTTTCCTTCCCTTGATATGAACGACTTTTCTATAATATTTGATATTGCTCGTATATCTGCACTTTGTTTATGAGGCCAATCATAATTATAATAAGTTATATATTTATCAGATAACTTTATTTTATTTATTAGATTATCTTTTTCTGATTCTCTCCAATATGGATAAAAATCCTCATAATATTCATTGTCCGAATGTAACCTGACTATACTCTCTATTTCGTAGTTACTTAGCATTTCATAAAAATATTTGATATTTTTACTAGATGGTGCTTCGATTGCTAAGAAAATATTATTTGAATCTGAAATTAATATGCCAGCATTATATTTTTCATGAGCAAGATTATAGGCTAATCCAGTAGGATAAGAAAATCGACTGTTCAATTCATCCCAATTTTTCGGAACTTTATAACTTTCCTCTTTAAATACACCTATCGCTCCTACCTTACCACAATCTTCAGGATTAGAAAAATAAACCTGCCATCTACATTTTGTCATTTCTTCAAATCTATCTTGAAGCTCTTTGTTAGAACAATTAAAGCTATAACTATAAAAGCTAATTCCTGATTTTTCTAAATCAGAAAATTTTTCATCTCTTTCTTGTATTATTTTTAACAAATAATCATTTACATCAAAAGCACAACATACAGTACAAAAAATGTTAAGTATACAAATTGTAAAAAAAAAATGTTGCCAAAAAAAATCTAATCTTTCTTAAATATCCAATCATATCCAATTTTCTCCTTCTTTTTGTAATTTTGGCTTTCCATAAATTTCAGAATTTCTTCCGCATCGTATAAAACTTCTATTACAATAACATCAATATTAAATTTGAAAAAATCTATATGCTTTAAAATGCATAGCTCACTGCCTTCTGTATCAATAGATAATAAATCAATATCCAATGAGTTTGTCAGTTCTAAAACTTTATTAACATCAACACATTCAACAATAAAGGTGTTTTTACTACCACCATATTTATCTATAATATTATCAATTAATTTTATATGATTTTCATCATAAAATTTCACGAGACCACTCATTTTTTCATAGTTTGCAGTTCTGTTTTTTTCTTTAGTAGAAGGCGGACACACATCTGGATTTACATGCATAAATTCACTCTTCCCATTAATATCCGCAACACATTTATTTAAAAATATACAATTTCTATTTTTTTGTAATTTTTTGAATGCATCTGATAAGGGCTCTACACAAACACCTGTCCAATTTAAGCTTTCTTCAAAAAACAGCGTATTACTAGATTCGATACCATCATAAGCACCAATATCCACAAAAATACCATTTTTCTTGTTTTTAAATATATTTTCATTTAAAAATTTATCTTGCCCATGTCGCGCGTAGTAAGGATAAAACGATAGATATTGCGAACTCACATTCTTATCTTTCATAAAATTTTCCATGCCTAATCTGAAATTTTAAACAGGTTTTACTATAAAAGTACACAAATAATTTTCATGAACCTTATTTTTCTGTGGTTCGTAAACAAATTTACAATTTTCGAGTGGATTTGCTTTTAAACCATTCTTCTTAAAACAAAAAGCATCAGGAGAATTTATATCATAATACTCTAAATATGCTCTACTCGCACATCCACCTTTACAAATAACATAAAACTCACAACCAAGACAAAAATCCGGATTTCTGTTTTTTGAACGAACCATAACATCGCTATTTACAACATTGTCAAAACTATTGTCAAGTATAGAAATGCTTTTCATCTCTTTAGTAAAATACACACATGGTACAACTTCAGTGGAGGGTGTAATCCTAAATGATTCAATTCCACAAGGTGAGCCAATTCGTGTACTTAATCCTAGAATTGCTGAAAAATATGGATCGGGTAAAGCGACAATTATACTTTTACTTACTATGTATTTAAAAATATCATGTACTTTTATAGGCTCAAGTTTTAATGTTTCATCCAATTTTCCTCGACCTGTTGGCCTAAACCAATTTATTCTCCATTCACAATCATACTTTTTACAAAAAGATAAAAACTTATCAATGGTTTCAAAACTTGAATTTTGAGAATGTAAACAAGTAACTATACTAAAATTAATATTATTTTCTCTTAATATATTAATCGCTGAAATAGCCCATTTCCAAGCATAATCAGACCCTCTGAACTCATTGTTTTTTAACTCATCAGGATAATCTAAAGAAACATCGACATCATTTATGTATTTTTTAATATTCTCAATAGTTCTATCACTTACAGATGATCCGTTAGTTGTCAAGCCCTGAACAATTCCTTTTTCGAAAGCATACCTAACTAAGTCCCAAAAATAACTTACAAGACCACTTTCGCCTGTACCATAATTTATTGTTTGAACATTTTTTTTGCAAAGCTTATTAACTATGTTTTTGGCCTGCTCAAATGTAATTCTGTCAAAACTACTAGAACCAGAGTCATTATAACAATGTTTACATTTTGAATTACAAGCAGAAGTTAACCCCCAGCCAATATTCCAATTTTTCATGTGTTCTCTTTCCATTGTAGGACTTTTGTCTAAAACAATTTTAATTGGTTTACCTACGACGCATCCATTATTAATAAGATCTGATAAATACTCATACAATCCAACAGGATAAATTATATCCTTGCAGTTTTTTATCTCATCAACAGAAAACCACTTTAAACTTTTGACTACCAATTTTTCTTCAGGAGTTAAATTTTCTAATGTTAAATTAGTTTTACTAGTTTTTGCCAGCATGAACCTCTGCTTTATCAATGTTCGAATTCCGTTCATTAATAAAACTACTTCACCATGCCAAGCTACTTTGCCAAACTCTACTTCCTTTTGCGTTAAACCAGTCTCTTCGAACAACTCTCTTCTAGCAGCGGTATATATATCTTCACCATCTTCAATTTTACCACCAATCGTTTGCCAAAACTTCCCATTATAATTGCCATCAGTATCTGTTATAGAATGATCATCCATTCCAATTAAAAGTATTTGATTTTTAGGATTTAATAAAATAATCTTAATACTATCTCTGATATTCAAATCTTTCATCTCTATCCTCTTCAAATTTATAAATTAAAACAATATTATTTTAAAAATATGTAAAACTAATTTTTATATTTTCTAATACAATTTGAAATTATATTATTTTTTGGATTACACCTTGGATCACAACTTAATATATTGCCACTTAAGCAATATGCCATACCTGAACATCCGCCTCCGCACAAATTGTTATCACATTTTTTGTCACTGTTTTTGGAAATTATACTGTTCACTAAGTCACTGCATCCACTCCATATGTTAAAAATATCTTCTTTATAAATGTTTCCTAAACTATAAGGACTGTTAGCAAAAAACACACAATGATAAACTTCACCATTAGCCAAAATTAAACAATTATCTTCACGACAAATATTTGAATTACTATAGTCAACATCGTTTTCGTGAAAAACGTCTTGAATACGTATTCTATTTAAATAATTCATTTCTTGTGCATCTTGAACTATCTTATCTTTAATTTGTTTCCATTCTCCAAGCGAAAACATAGAATCTTTAATATTTTTTCCACGTCCAAAAGGTGTAAAATAAAAGAAAGAGTGTTGATGAACATTTAAATCTTTAGTTGTTTGCATAATTGATTTAACTTCTGAAACATTACCCCTACTCACAACAGTATTAACTCTTGTAAACAAACCATTCTTTAAGCATGTTTTTACAGCGTTCACTGCAAAATTATAAGAATTTTCATTATTTCTAAAATTATTATGAAAGTTTTCAAGACCATCCATACTAATTAGTATATGATCAGCACCATTACTTTTCAGTTTCTTAGCTGTTTCGTTAGTTATTAGTATGCCGTTTGTCTGAATTCGTACTAAAAATCCATTTTTTTGCAATTCAAAAACAATACCAAAAATTTCCTGATTTAAAAGCGGTTCACCGCCAGTAATGTGTACTTCTTTCACGTCCATTTTTTTAAAACTTGGTATTAATTTTTTAACTGTTTCTAACGTAATATCAGGCATAATTTGTTCACCCGAAGAATATACACAATGGTTACATTTTAAATTACATCTATTAGTAACATGTAAATCTACTTCCATAAAATTTAAACCTTTTTTAATAAAATTAAAGTGTAATATGTTCAGATTTTTCTATCAATACTTTTGCTCTTTTATATAGCCTACCAGTCTCAGATTTCAAAAAATTTGAAATTGATTCATATGAGTTTCTACAGTATGTATCATAAGCGTTGCCATTTTCATTTATTTCTTCCATTAAACAATGTCCACCACAAAACATAGCTGCTTTGCACATACTACATTTTTTTATAGTATCTACGGAACGCATTTCATGAATACTTCCATTTTGTATCCCAAGGAATTTTAATTGTTTCGAATCCACAGGAGTTTTTGAGCAATAGTTTCCAAATCTAAATTTAGAAATCCCGACACTTTCTGCACAAGTATAAAGCGAATAATTAGGTTTTCCAGTAAAAACATATTCTGCCCGACTTAAGGTAGAACATGGTGTTATAGTAGGTTCTAACTTTATTTCAAAACAGTTTTTGTTTATGTGAAAACTTTCTCTTAGACTAAAAGCTTCTAGGATATTTTTTATTGATGGACCAAATTTAAAACCTTGAAATCTTCTAACTAATGGATACTTATCCCTAAGTTTCAAAAAAATAGAAACAGCTTCATTTTCAGGCAAAACTATTTTTTTTTCGAACTCTCTATGCCTATCAGATATGTGTGTTAAATATGCTCTAAATTTAGGATATTCAAACCAGCCCTTATCATAATAAAATTGAGCAATTTGAGGTAAAGATTGAATATTGTGTACTCCTATGTTAGTCCTAATACCAACAGACAATCCCTTTTTAAGAAGTTTATCAATGTTATCTACAGTAATTTCAAATGCATTTGGCAATTGCCTAAATTTATTATGTTTTTCTCCCAGGTCGTCAATAGTCGTTTGTATAAACGATAAGTTGTGCACATCATTTTCCAATAAATCAATTATTTTTTTATCAACATAAGCAAGATTTGAAAAATAGGCAACTGGGAAATTATATTTATTCGCTAGCTTGACAAACAGCTTGTTAAGTTCATAATTTTTTGTTTGAAGTGGCTCTCCTCCCCACCCGGCTACAAATTCAATTTTTCTTTGTTGTATGGTTTTTATAGTATTTAAAAAATTAAATGCAATTTTTAAAGATTCTTCATCCATTATGGCGTTTTCAAAGCCTTTGCCACTATCAGCATGCTTTTTTTCAAAACAATATTCACATTTCATAGGACAACTGTTATCTAACGAAAAGAAGCCCAAAATTTCATCTTTTAAATATTTTTTTGCTTTATACTGTTTTACGATTGTGTCAAAAATTAAATTCTCGATTTCATGTGAAGTAAAAATATATCCACGAGATAACATGTTTTGGAAAAGAGGTTCTGTAAGCTGGTGAGTAGAATCAACAGCAATCGCTTCTTCTACCATTTTCCCCTCTTCCGTATTGAAAATATCAATAGCTCCAGTTAAAGTATTTATAGTTAAATATAAGGGCTTATCTTTTTGTTCAACATCTTCTAACTTTTGAAAAAACAACCTTTTAGTAAAAATAGCATCTGTTTTATCACAATTTAGAGGATAATATTCACACCATAGTTTTGTCAGACTTTTCATTTAAGACCTCCACAAAGGATTTTGTAAGCTCAGCTTGATACCCAACATGACAATTTTGATCACAAATCAAATCAAAAAGTTTTCCTTTGTTTTCGAATATATAATCTAAGTGATGCAAATTCCTTACAATTCTAAGTACAGTTTCTCTGACATCATCTTCTGGATCATTCAGTAGATTAAATATTTTATCCAACTGTACTTTGGTTAATTTTCGTACCTTATTGGCTAATCCAAAACATAGTACCGCCAAAAGCTCAACATCAGGGTTTACATCAGTTAAACCATCTTCAAAAATATCTACAAATTTAGCGGTGAGAGACGGAATAACTTTCATAATTCTATAAAGTTCCCAAAAAATTTGCCTTCTTACTACAACCGAATTATAAATATTAGAATTAGACAGTATTTTTAAAAATTTTTCAGTTATTTCATTAGCACTCTGTTTATTAGCTGTTATAGACCTACCTAAAAATTGTACAACCCAATACGTAAGGTGTTCCATTTTTTCGTTAGCTAAAGTTAATGATTCATTCACAAAATTTACTTGTCCAGCTTGTTGCGCATATACTCCCAAGAAAAACAATATTATAGTATTAAGGCTATTATTCTCATTGCTTATATTTGCAGTCAAATCGTTTTTTAAATCATCAAGCAAATATGAAGATATTTTATTAGAATCAAGTAATCCAATAAGTGTGTAAATAAACAAGAGTACAGCTTTATTCTGTATAGTTACTGTTTTATATATAGCGAATAAATTTTGTAAAAAGACTTCATCATTAATAATATCGCAACAAATAGAGTTGAAATTACAAAGCATATACATCAAATTACTGTAATTAGATTCTTTTGAGAATTGTTTTGTTACAGATATTTCAAAATCCATATCTACAGAAGGAAGTGAAATTTCTGTTTCTTGATTCCAGTCTAAATATACACATTTTGTATTATCGGAAATTTTTGAGAACTCTATTAATTCTTTTGTTGATTTAAAATGATTTGTAAGAAATTTTTTACTATGTAACTTCTCCATGAACTCTACTCCGCTGTCAACTGAAACGCCCTTTGCGATACCAATCGGAATTACAGCTAAACTTGTATTCTTTGAAAAATCCGAAATTTCTTTTGAAATAAGACTATCAAAACAATGTAGAATAGATATTTTTTCATCAATAAGCGAAACTTTAAAAATTAGCGGCATCATATAATCGCAATGAATAGATTTTTGAGCTTCAATTAGTAAATTTTCACATCTTAGTTTAGATCCTGGAATTAAAGTATTTATGCTTCCGATAAATTCATAATCATGTGGAAAAGCTTGTATCAAATCAACTGTAGCTGCAATGCTACAGAAGATTTTAGCTTTTTTCTTCTTTTGCAAAGAATACACTTGTGCAGGTTCCATATGGTCCATAGATTCATGAGATATAAAAATAAAATCAGGAACTATTCGCTCCATATCAGTATCTCTTATTTTTGCAGGATCAAAACACAATTGGAATTCTTTATTAGTGATTGTAATACACGAATAGATATTGTAGCGTTTTACATTAAAATTTCTCATAATAATCCCCCCCCTTTTTTATTTTTAAATAGTGTGGAAAATACATGTACCTCTTGAATTATGTCATTTCAAAATTAAAATCGGACTAATACTTGACTTCTTCGTTTATGTCTCCACAAGCTACACATTCATTAAAACCTGGCAGCCGCGGTTAAAAAAATTAAAGATTTTACTCATAATTTTCATACATACCCTCCTTTTTTAACGACAAAAAATAAAAAAGCCACTGGCTGAAAAATCAGACAACGGCTTTACTTTTTTATAAAAAAATGCTTTCGCGGAATTTATTACATTGTATGCTGTATGCTGTATGCTGTATGCTGTATGCTGTATGCTGTATGCTGTATGCTGTATGCTGTATGCTGTATGCTGTATGCTGTA
>JAIRXS010000036.1 GCA_031268145.1 Candidatus Endomicrobiellum siamense | reverse complement strand
TTAGATGACACAGCCATAAGAGAAAATATTACATTAACTAAAACAAAGACACAACTTATACATGCTAAGTTTTCTGAACTAATAGAGAAGTTACACCAGAGTACAGGTCAACAAGTAGTAGTGTTGATAGATGAATATGATAAGCCAATGATAGACAGCTTAGCAAAAGAAATACACCAAGAAATCAAAGAAATCCTTCATAGTTTCTATCAAGTGATAAAAGCAGGAGATGCCCATATAAAGTTTGTATTTATGACAGGGGTATCAAGATTTTCAGGCTTGAATAATCTAAATGATATAACAATGGATTATAAGTATACTACTATCTGCGGTTACACACAAAAGGATCTAGAAAGTAATTTTAAAGAACATCTAAAAGTCATTGAAGAATATATGGGAATAAGTAAAGAAGAGTTATTGTCAAAGATAAAACACTGGTATAATGGATATTCGTGGGACGGTAAGAGTTTTGTATATAATCCTTTTTCAACATTGATGTTTTTTGATAAAAAAGAATTTATAGGATATTGGTATAAAACAGGAACACCGATATTTTTGATAGAGCAGATAAAGAAGAAGAGCGACATAGACAAATTTAGAGGAGAGGTGTTAGTAAGTAGCCAATTATTGGAAGGGAACAGTTCAGATTATAGTAATATAGAAAGTGTTACATTATTGTTTCAAACAGGATATTTGACAGTAAAGAAGAAAGAATCTAATGAAGATGGAGTAGTACATACGCTAGACTTTCCAAATAAAGAAGTGAAAGATTCATTTTTGACGATATTAGTATCAGAATATGCAGGCAAAAACCAAGTAGACGTATTTGGATTAAATATTAGGATACAAAAAGCGTTGAAGAGTAAAAATGCCAAGGACTTACAAGAAGCGTTAAAAGAATTGTATGCAAATGCAATATATGACACAGACACAAAGAAAGAAGGACAGAGACAAACATTGTTTGTGTTTGCAGCGCGTTTGTCAGGGTTTGAAGTGGAGAGTGAGGTACATACGAACAAGGGAAGGATAGATGTTGTGTTGAAGAAAGGCAATACTGTTATAATAGTGGAGATAAAGTACAGTAAAGAAAATAACCATGAAGAAAAGTTAAAAGAAGCAATAGATCAAATAAGAGAAAAGAACTATTATGAGAAATACATAAACAACAATCCAACTCTTTTAGCAATAATATTTAGTGAAAATAAAGATATTGCTTGTAGATTTGAGAATATTTAAAAGAATCTGTGAAAAATTTTGTGTTTGATTGTAGTAAATTATGCTCCAGTTTTTAATTTTTGCTGTCCAATGTTTTTAAACCGCTTATTACCAAAAACATTATTTTTAATAAAGCCTTAACCATTGAAAAAGCACAGTTCTTTTATTGATTTTGCGCTTTTTGACAATACAAGACAAAAAACACAGGGTTTATCGTGTACTAAACACAAGCTTTTTAACGTAGCAGTTACGTTAAGGTTTCTAGATAGACTCTTTCATTAACTTTATATATTTTTTAACTTCTTTGGCAGAATTTTCTTTATGTTCTGCAATAATTTTAACTATTGCGCTTCCAATTATAACTCCATCTGCAAATTGCGAAATATTCTTTGCTTGCCAAGAGGCATAAATGCCGAAGCCAACATAAACTGGAACTTTTGCATATTTTTTAGCTAATACAACAAATTCTTTAATATTGTTTGCAAATTCATTCCGTACCCCTGTAACTCCCAACCATATCAAACAATTTGTTAATCGTGGTTCCGCTTGATAAAGCTCTTTCGTTTGCTGCTTGGATAATTTCTCCTTCGGCAATAGGGTCTGAAAATGGAATGCCAATTTCAATAATATCTGCTCCTCCTTCCTGCATAGCAAGGATCAGTTTTTTAGTTATTTTGATATTCGGATCACCAGCAGTTAAAAACGTTATTAGTTTTTTATTCATGTAAATTTACTCCCTTGTAGCGTGCAATTGCTGCTACATCTTTGTCTCCACGACCTGATATCGTAATTACTATTACTTTATCTTTGCTAAGCGTAGGTGCAATTTTCATAGCATGACTAACTGCATGCGCGCTTTCAATGGCAGGAATAATACCTTCAACTTTTGGTAAATATTCAAAAGCTTCGATTGCTTGGGCATCTGTTATAGGCACATATTCTGCTCTACCAATATCAAAAAGATTGGCGTGCTCTGGACCAATGCCAGGATAATCAAGCCCAGCAGAAATAGAATAAACCGGCGCAATTTGCCCGTGTTCATCTTGACAAAAATAAGACTTCATTCCGTGAGATACGCCAATAGAACCTTTTGCAATTGTTGCTGCACTCTTATCGGTATCAATACCTAATCCTGCTGCTTCACAACCAATAAGTTTTACATTTTTGTTATCTATAAATTCATAAAAACTGCCAATAGCATTAGAACCGCCACCAACACAAGCTAAAATGTAATCAGGTAATTTTTTCTCTTTTGCCAACATTTGTGTTTTAATTTCACGACCTATGACGCTTTGAAAGTCACGAACAATGGTAGGAAAAGGGTGCGGTCCCATACATGAACCTAAAACATAATGCGTATCAGCAATTCTTGAAACCCATTGGCGCATTGTTGCATTTACAGCATCTTTTAGAGTTTTAGTCCCAGTTATAACTTTGTTAATTTTCGCCCCTAAAAGCTCCATACGATATACGTTTAATGCTTGGCGCTTCATATCTTCTTCCCCCATAAAAATCTCACATTCCATACCCATAAGTGCTGCTGCCACTCCGTGTTGACCCGCTCCAGTTTCAGCAATAATTCTTCTTTTTGCCATTTTTTTAGCAAGTAAAACTTGTCCTAAACAATTATTGATTTTGTGCGAACCTGTATGGTTTAAGTTTTCGCGTTTTAGATAAATTTTTGCTCCACACAAATTTTTGGTCATTTTTTCAGCGTAATATAAAACAGATGGACGCCCTGCATAATTTAACAGTAAATCATTTAATTCAGTCACGAATGTAATGTTGTTTTTATAATATTCATATGCTTTTGCAAGTTCTTGTACACAGCCATCATAAGTGTTTCTGGTATATATTGCCCGCCATATTTACCAAATCGCCCTAACATATATTCACCAACCTCCTTATCTTGTTTCCATCTAGTTTATCGTTTGTCCTTACACCAGATAAAACATCAATAGCCCAAGGGTTATAACCAATTGCAAGTTTTGCATTTTCAAGAGTAATTCCACCAGCCAATATAAATGGTTTAGTGATATTAGTTAACAAATTCCAGTTAAACATTTTTCCTTGCCCACCATTGCCACCATCAAAAAGTACAAAATCTGCAACTGTATCAAAATTTATATCCTTCTGTGACTCAACTTTAATGCCTTTAATAACTGGAAGTTTAATACTTTTTTTTGCTTTAACAATAAATTCTTCGTTTTCATGAATTTGCACCATATCAACAAATTTACTGATTTCTATAATTTCATCTAATAAACTATCTCTAAACACAGCAACCGCTTTTATTTTAGGCGACAACTTGCTCAATAAGATTTTTATGCAATTAGCAGACACACGCCATCGCGAATTAGTAAATACAAATCCTGCAAATGCTGGAAGAATTTTATTTAATATTTCAATCTCATCTATAGTTTTTATTCCACATACTTTAAGATACATAAATCCTCCTAAAAATAAAAAAATGACGCAAAAAGGCACTTAGACTAGCCCTTGCGTCAAATAAAAAAACGCAAAGTGAGCTGCTCACTTTGCGTTATGATGTAATTGGTTTAATTTACAATTATCAACTATTCACAAGCAAAAACTGCTCAAAAGCAAACCAACCACGCCACCAATTTTTGCTGTTGACTACATATGCGATTTTTGATATTGATAACTTCACTTCAAATCTCCTTTTACTAATGTGGCATAATCCTAGTATAAAATTTTGAATTTGTCAACGCACTCCACATTATCTTGAATTTCATACTTGTCATTTAAAATTTAAAATCGAACTGTTTTGAACACACTTAACGCGGATTTTACTAAAAAATTGACTAAATGATAAATACTATATATAAAACAGTTATAATGTTGGCGGACTTTATTATAATTCTGCCAATGAGTTTTAGGTTTATGCATAGGAGGATAAATGCTTTTTGAAAGAGATTTACAAGATATTATTGAAAAGCAGTTATTCAAAGGGAAAATAATATTAATTTATGGGGCACGGCAAGTAGGTAAAACTACTCTTTGTAAACAAATTTTAGAAAAATATTCTTTGACAAAAAAGACTGCATATTTTAATTGTGAATCACTTGAGGTAAAAACTGCATTCGAAACTACTAGCGAAAATTCATTACGTATGGCTTTAGATAATAAAGACCTTATAGTTCTAGACGAAGCTCAACATATAAAAAACATAGGTTTAATATTAAAAATAATTCATGATATTTTTCCAAATGTTTGTGTGATTGCAAGTGGTTCCTCAAGTTTTGATTTAGTAAATCAGGTAGGAGCTCCTTTAACCGGTAGATCTATTCCATTTATACTCTATCCTTTTTCTGTAAGGGAAATAAAAAATAATCTTGGTTTTACACAAACTATCGGTAAACTTAATGAAATTTTACTTACAGGAACGTACCCCAATATTTTTGGAGCTTCAAAAAGGGCAGCTCAAGAAAATTTGTCAATAATGGCAGGTAATTATCTATACAAAGACGTTCTAGCTTTTGAAAAACTTCAAAATTCAAATAAATTATCAGAACTTTTACAAATGTTGGCACTGCAAATCGGAAAAGAAGTTTCTTATTCTCAAATAGGGCAAAAACTTGGAATGAGTCACTCAACTATTTCAAAGTATATAGATTTACTGGAAAAGTGTTTTATAATTTTTAAGTTACGCTCTTTTTCAAAAAATCCACGTAAAGAAATTTCTAAATCTGTTAAAGTATTCTTTTATGACTTAGGTATAAGGAATGCTCTTATACAGACTTTTACACCATTAAACCTTAGAACTGATACAGGCGCATTATGGGAAAATTTTTGTATTGTAGAACGTAAAAAATTGAACAACATTCTACAAAAAAGGGTTAAGCAATTTTTTTATAGAACTTTTACAGGAGAAGAAATAGATTATATAGAAGAATATAGCGACACCATAGAAGGATATGAGTTTAAATACAACAAAGATAAAATAAAACAACCAAAAAATTTTATTTCAAACTACAGTCCATTAGACGTTAAATGCATTAATAAAGAAAACTGGTTTGAATTCCTTAATTGAATTATAAAATCTTAATATATAAGCTAATTAAGACTTATAATAATATTTTTCAAATGTTAATCTCGGATTTATATCTGACAAATGATTTTCCAATATTTTATAATACATCTTAATTTTGATAAAAATGTTTTGTTCACGGGGCCATTATATTCCGAACCGCGCTTGTCGGGCACAGATGTAGCGCGGTTTACTTGCTGCATGTCCTTGAAATACTGACCCCTCCTATCGTGAAATTCATTTTCGTCAGCTCTTTCGCGGACAGGTTCGGCAACAATTTCGACACTTTGAATAAGGATTTTTCGAATGCGAATTCGACTGGAACAGGATACAGGAGAAGGCGGAATATGGACCGTACAGCATGGTCTATGGCGATGACGACCCTTATGCCCCCGCGCACTGCAGTCAAGTATGTAAGCGAAAACTAAGAACACCGCTGACTATAATACCGCATGGCGGACACATGAACGCCGAAAGTGGCCCGCAAGATTTAGATATGTTTATGTCTTTCTTGTATTTGCTTCTTTGCTCCATTTTACTAATCTGTTTGTCATATTTTACCTCATAAATCTAAAAAAATTTCACTTATAAATATATCCCTTAAAGCTCGTCAAGTTCTATTTTGATTGCTCTAGTTATCTTTGAAATTTCTCGTTTAGTAATTATAAGTGGTAAAAATAAAACAAGTATGTCTCCAAGATTTCTTATTATAATGCCATGTTCTCTCATTTTAGTACAAACTTTTGCACCTATTTTAAGTCTACAATTGTAAGACTTACCTGTTGTTTTATCTTCAATAATTTCTATGCCTGCCATTAACCCACATTGCCTAATATTTCCTATCCTATTATGCTCTAAAAGTCCCTTAAGCTCTATTTCAAGATGCTTGATTATAATATTTATTTTTTGAAAAATATTATCTTTTGTTAATATATCAACAACAGCGTTTGCAGCTGCACATGCTAAAGGGTTTGCAGTATAAGAATGTCCATGAAAAAATGTTTTAAATTCTTCATATTTACCTAAAAAAGTATTATAAATTTTATTTGTAGTAGCTGTGATCGCTAAAGGCAAGTATCCACCTGTTATACCTTTTGACAAACATATAAAGTCTGGGTGTACATTTTCGTGCTCTACAGCAAACATTTTGCCAGTTCTACCAAAACCTGTAGCAACCTCATCACAAATTAGAAGAACATCATATTTTTTACAAAGTTTCGCATATTCAGACAGGTACCCTTTTGGCATTATTATCATACCTGAAGCAGCTTGATTTAATGGCTCTATTATTGCCGCTGCAATTTGTTTAGAGTGTTTACTTAAAATTTCTTCAACCTGTTTGATACATTCGCCTTTACACCCTATTTGCAAATTGTGATTTTTAAAATCCTTTACTTTTAAAGGAAACGGTATATCTTTTGTTCTAAAGTTGCATCTATAACAATAAGGTGACATTGCAAAATAACTTTTAAAAAGCAAAGATTTAAATTTAGCATGGAATAAATCTGTACCCCCAACAGAAACTGCACCTATTGTGTCTCCATGATATGCATTTTTTAAAGATAAAATTTTTGTCCTTTTTTCTTTTTTAAACTGCCAATATTGGTATGCCATTTTTAAAGCAATTTCTACTGCTGTTGATCCATTATCGGAATAAAAAATTTTCTTTATATTTTTAGGCAAGATATTTAAAACCTTTTCAGAAAGTTCTATTGCAGGGACATGCGTAAGACCTAAGAAAGTACTATGAGAAACTTTATTTATTTGCACTTTTATTGCTTTATCTATTAAGCAATTTCTATGACCTAAAAGATTAACCCATAAAGATGAGATGCCGTCAATATATTTCTTACCATCAACATCGTATAAGTAAGCCCCTTTTGCTTTATCAATTATTAAAGGTTTGCTGGGTTCATCATTTACCCAGTCAGCCATTTGTGTAAATGGATGCCAAATATTTTTTTTATCAAGCTGAACATACTTTTCTTTTAACTTATTATCCATTTATTTTTCCTTAAATCTATTTTCTCATTATAACCTAAACTTAAAACATTTAATTTTGTTATTTTCTTAATTAATGACGCATTTGTTTTAGACGATATATCATTTTTATTTTTATGTCCATTTAAAATAATGCCTAATATTTTTTTATTGCCTTTTTTTAATTGTTCTATGGTAAGAAGAGTGTGGTTGATAGTACCCAAATTATGCCTTGCAACAACAATTATAGGTAGTTTAAAATTTTTTATTAAATCGCTTACAAAAAAATCTTTCTTTAATGGAACAAGTACACCACCTACTCCTTCCACTATCACAAATTTATACTTGTCCAAAAAATATTTAAAGTGAGAGTAAACTTTTTTCAAATTAAAAGTTTTATTTTCAATTAAAGACGCACCATATGGTGACATTGGATTTTTAAAAAACATAGGTGTGACTTTTGCTTCAGACTCTTTTATATTTGAAGATTTAATTAAAGCTCCTGCATCTTTTCTATCTCCAGTAGCAACAGGTTTAAACACGCCAACATTTATATTTAAATCTTTTAAAGCTTCTGCGATTTTACAAGAAACATAAGTTTTTCCTACTTCAGTATCTGTTGCAGTTACAAATATGCCTCTATGCATTACACCCTCCACCATAGTTAAGAGGTATTTTAAAATTAATTACTACGCAAGTCAATCTTTTTTGATATAATAATATTTATTAATTTAAGGAGAACATATCAATGAACGCAATAATTGAAACATCTCTAGGAACAATTAAAATTAAGCTTTTACCTGAAAATGCTCCTCTTACAGTTGCAAACTTTGTAGAGCTTGTATGTGGCACAAAAGAATTTAAAGATCCAAAAACTGGTAAAAACATAAAGAAAAAATTTTATGATGGTCTTATTTTTCACAGAGTAATATCGCAATTTATGATACAAGGCGGATGCCCTCTTGGTTCTGGTACAGGCGGTCCAGGATATAAATTTAAAGATGAAATAGATCCTAATCTTAAATTTGACAAACCTGGCGTGCTTGCTATGGCAAATTCAGGTCATAACACAAATGGTTCTCAGTTTTTTATAACAGAAACGTCTACACCATGGCTTAACGGAAACCACACAATTTTTGGACAAGTCGTTGAAGGTTTAGACATAGTAAAAAACATAGCAAGAGTGGAAGTAGACTTTTCTGATAAGCCTATAGATCCTGTAATAATAAAAAGTATTAATATTGATAAAGAGGAAGAATGAAAAAAGTTGTTTTTATAACTGCGCCAAACACTTTTAGAGATGAAGAATACTACAAACCCAAATATGTGCTTGAAAGCGCCGACATCAATGTAATAACAGCAAGCACAAAAATAGGTAAGCTAACTGGAAAATTTGGATTTCAAGCAAATAGCATTTTTTTACTTGAAGATATTAATCCTAACAATTTTGATGCAATAGTATATGTGGGAGGAGCAGGATCAAATATATTTTTTAGCAATGAAACAGCGTTAAATTTAGTAAGAGAATTCTTTAAACTCAACAAAGTAGTGGCCTCTATATGTATTGCGGGCGTAATTCTTGCAAATTCAGGGATTTTAAAAAATAGAAAAGCAACTGTATTTGTAGATGGAAAAGATACTTTAATAGAAAAAGGTGCTATATATACTGCTGCTCCATTAGAAATTGACGGAAACATTATAACCGCAAACGGCCCAGACATTGCCGAAGATTTTGGCAAAGCTATTTTAAAAGCAATAAAATACTAATATAATTAAAATATCTTATGAAAAATATAGACATTCTTATTAAACTTGCATTAAAAGAAGATGGCGTTTTTAAAGATATTACTACAAAAGCGTTTATCCCAAAAGATAAAAAAGCAAAAGCTATACTATTTGCTAAAAAGTCTGGCATTTTGTGCGGGGTTGTTATTTTTGCAAAAGTATTTAAAAGTATTGATAAAAACTGCAAAATTACTTTAAAATTAAAAGATGGCGCAAAAATTAAGAAAGGCGATAAAATTTTAGAAGTTTATGGGGCAGCTAAATCAATTTTTGCTGCAGAAAGAACAGCTCTTAACTTCTTACAATATTTATCAGGGATTGCAACTTTAACAAATTCTTTCCTACAAACTGTTAAAAACTGCAAGGCAAAAATATATGATACAAGAAAAACGCTCCCTGGATATAGAGAACTTGCAAAATATGCAGTAAGGTGTGGCGGTGGATATAACCACAGGATGGGTCTTTATGATATGGCTCTTATAAAAGACAATCATTTAAAACTTACTAAAGACTTAACAACTAAAGTAAAAAACTTTAGGGAAAAATATAAAAAAATTCCTGTTGAAATTGAATGCGAAACAATACAAGATGTAATACAAGCTCTTGATACAAATGCAGATATTATAATGTTAGATAACACTTCAATTGACAATACAAAAAAAATGATTAAACTCATAAGAAACAACTCTACCGCACAATACAAACCTCAAATAGAGATTTCAGGAGGAGTAAACTTAAAAACTGTTAAAAGTTTCTCTAAACTTGATGTTGATAGAATCTCTATAGGAATGCTTACGCATTCTGTTAGCGCTTTAGATTTATCTTTAGAAATAATAATAAAATGACAAAAATTCTTAAAGTTCTATATTCAAACACCTACATTTCAGGCAATAAAATAGGAGAGTTTCTTGGAATATCTAGAGCAGCAGTTCACAAACAAATAAAAAATTTAAAACAACTAGGATATAATATCGAGTCTTGTACAAAAGGTTATAAGCTAACTAAAGATAAACTTTTTTTCAATGAATACGAAATAGAATGCAAATTAGACAAAACCCTTAGCATATGCAAAATTATAAAATATTATAAAGAACTGCCTTCCACACAAACTACAGTAAAAATGCTTGCACAAAAAGGGTTCGACGAGGGTACAGTTGTAATTGTAGAAAAACAAACAGATGGTTATGGACGTATCAAGAGAATTTGGAATTCTAATTCTGGCGGTCTATGGTTTTCTATACTTTTAAAACCATTTTTAGTTCCAGAAGAGTCTACGAAATTAGCTTTGATACTAAGCATTGCATTAAAGCAAACTTTTGATTTCTACAATGTAGCTTCAAAAATAAAATGGCCTAATGATATTCTTATAGACAATAAAAAAATAGCTGGCATAATAATAGAAATGTCTGCAGAGCAAGATATTATAAATTGGATTGTTGCGGGTATCGGCATAAATATTAACAATGAATTGCCAAAAGAATTAAAAGAGATAGCAACATCATTAAAAGAAATTATAAATAAAGAAATAGATAGGACAGAATTTATTTGTAAATTTTTTATAAACTTTGAAAAATTATACACATCTTTCAAAGAAAAAGGGTTAAAGCCATTTTTAAAAGAATATAACGCCAATCTCTTATATAAAAATGAACATGTAACAATAAGCAATAGGCATAACACAATAACTGGCATAAATTTGGGAATAGATGAAAACGGAATGCTTATAATTAGAACTAAAGACAATTTAAAAAAAATAATATCAGGAACTTTAAGGAAGGTTCAAAAATGAAAATAAGATTTATATTATTATTTCTTTGTCTTTTTATTTTTTCTTGCTCATCTAAAAAGGTGCTTGTCCCTCATTTTGAAGTAACATCAAACATTTCAAGAGAAGTAAAAACTCCAGGGTTTTGGATATCAAGAATACAAAATCCAGACAAAATAATTCTTACAGAAAAACAAATTGAAAATCTGAATGCAAAAATATCAGAAAACTGCCCTTTTTTAAAAGATGTTTTGAATACAGATCTAGAAGAAGAAAAAGTAAAACGCAGTCGCATAGATTATGTAAATAATCTAAAAAAATACTCAAAATATTATAATGGTATTTCTTTAAAGAAAGTTGGATCAAAATTCACTGAAACTTTAAAAAACAATATAGATCCTGATGCCCCTATAAATATAAGATTTGCCTTAACTATTGGATATACAAAGCAAAAAGCATTACCAACAGATGTACCTTTAATCTCATCTTTACATACAGCAGATCTAAACAGATTAGCTGCCACAGATCTTAGTTTTTGCTCCCCTGTAGCTATTCTTTATTCTACCAAAGATAATCTATGGTGTTATGCAATTTCCGAAGTGTACACAGGGTGGATAAAAGCAGAACAATTAATTTTTGCTTCAAAAGAAGCCATATCTCATTATTTCAATGATAAAAACATTGCTGTAGTTACTTCTAGATTTGCAGATATTTATAAAGATACTTCTCTATCCCAGTTTTATGATAGCGTAAAAATGGATACTGTAATGCACATTTCAAAAATAGAAGATGATATTATAGAAGTAAAAATACCATTCAAAACTCTAAATGAAAATTTAGAGTTTATGTACCATTATATAAAAAAGTCAGATGTATCTTTAGGTTTTTTACCATACACTCAACGCAATGTAATTGTCCAAGCTTTCAAACAAATAGATGCTCCTTACGACTGGGGAAATAATTATGGATATACTGATTGTTCTGGTTTTGTTAGACAAGTTTTTTCATGTTTTGGAATTAAAACTCCCAAAAACTCGCGCCAACAAATCAATATGAAAGATAGTATTCAATTAAGCGATTATAATAATGCACTAAAAGCACAAACGATAATTTCAGAAGGAAGTAGTGGAATAACTCTTTTATATCTTCCAGGACATATCATGTTGTATTTAGGACAATTAGACCAAAATCCTTATGTAATACACTCAATTAGAGGATATTCCGGCAAAAACAACAAAATACACATGCTAAACAAAATTGCTGTAACAGATCTTACATTAGGAGGCAACTCAAAAAGTAAATCTTTTCTTGAAAGAACAACTTTAATGAGTGTAGTAAAATAATGAAGAAATTTAAAATATTTTTTTACATTCTTTTTTCTTTAGATATTTTTGTAGGATTTATTGTATGGAAATTTGTAAGTTTACTTGCAGGAGTTATCACAGCTTTTGTTCTTTTATTTTTAAATTTAACTGTTTATGCTATAATTTTAAAAGGCTACAAACAATTAGAAAAGGTAAAAGACAATGGAAAACTCTAAAAAAGCAAACATTTATAAATGTATGTTTTTAACATCCACTGCTTGCGGCGCTTTAGGTGGGTACTTTCTTTATAAACATTTTTTAGCTTTAGGATGGACGCTTGTTTGCATTTGGGCAATATTGGCAATTTTAGTAAGAGCTTTAATAATAATAGATAAAAAATCTTTAAACAAAAAGGAGCTTTCAGATGGAACTGTTTAAAATGGCAAAAGAAGCAATATCTATGAGAAGTAAGCTAAGCGAAATGGATAAAAAATTAAAATCTAAAATTATAGAAATTGAGCATAAAGGCATAAAAATCCAAGTAAATGCTAAAAATGAATTTTTAAGTTTAAATCTGCCTGAAGATTTACTTCAAGAAAAAAAAGAGAAACTAGAAAAACGTATACTTGCAGCTTTCCAAGAAGCTGGAGAAAAAGCTCAAAAAGTAATGGCTGAAGAAGCCAAGAGTTTAACTGGCGGATTAAAAATTCCAGGATTAAATTAAATATTTGCTTAATTACTGTTAAAATAATTATAAAAAATAGAGGTCTTTTGGCCTCTATTTTTTAATATTGGGAGTTTAAAAAACTTTTTCACAAAAGCAGTGTTTTAGGAAAATTTTAATATTAATATCAAATTACTTATATTTTTAAGATATTTAAAACATATATTATTATAACAAACCCGCAAAATACGTATTTGCCCATAGTGATAATCCATGGACTAACTTTGCCATGATGTCCCTGTTGAAGTTCTTGAATAACTCTTTGAGATGGGATAATCCAAAAAGTAAAAATTGCACTGAGCAAAGCGCAAAATGGCACAAAGTGTATTTGTAACATATCCATAAATTTATCTATATGTCCATTTGTAATTATGCTACAAACAGATACAACAATTACAGTTATCGCAACAGAAACAAAGCGAGATATTTTTAATTTATTTTGTAAAGATTCAACTGCAACTTCCAATATACTTATAAGAGAAGTAATTGCTGCAAAAAACACAGCAGTAAAAAAAACAATCATACAGATTTGACCTAATGGCATACTCTTAAAAATATCCGGCATTGTTATAAACATAAGAGACGGACCTGAATCCAAATTTTTACCAAACGAAAATACTGCAGGGATTATAACAGACGATGCAACTAGTGACGCAAGAACACTTAAAACAACCACACTTTTCGCCGAATAAATTATGTCTTCCTTTTTTCTTGTGTAAGAGCCATATACTAACATTATAGAACCAAAAGTAGATAACGAATAAAAAGATTGCCCCAACGCTAAAATCCAAGTCCTAGAATTAAATAAGGACTCTACCTTAAATGAAAAAAGAAATTTATATCCCTCCACAGCACACGGTAAAAAAGCCACCCTAATAGCTAATATAACAAATAAAACTAAAAAAGCTGTCATCATAATTTTATTTACTTTTTCTATCCCTTTTTCTATCCCGCCTACCATAGTAAAACCAGATATGAGAAGTGTAATTATAATCCATAAAGCAGCATTGTTTTTTGTTATTAAATCAAAGTGTTGATCACTAGCAAAGGCAGTAAATGCAGAACCTGTTATAGACCCTATTAAAAAATGTAATGTCCATGAAACTACAACTGTATATCCGAGCCCTATTATAGTTATAACTATAACAGGAAACCAACCTATAAGTTCTCCAATTTTATTATGTCCTCCACTCAATCTCAAAGCTTTTCTAAAAGCTCCTAATGGACCTTTACCTGTTAATCTTCCTAAAGAGAGCTCTCCTATAAGGGCAATAAGACCTAGACCAAAAGCACACACTGTATATGCAAACAAATACGCGAATCCACCATTTTCTGCAGCTCTGTAAGGAAACAACCAAATATTGCCCATCCCTATAGCAGAACCAGCTACAGCAAAAATAAAGCCCCATTTTGACAAAAACAAATCTTTTTCGGCCTTTGACATTAAACACACCTCTTTCTTTTGTTCTAACACACATCACACTGTAAAAAGCATAATAGCTTCTATTTTTATCGCAAGATATAGCTGAATATTATAGCATAAATGTTTATTATTTTATGTATTAAAACCAAATCTTCTTCCATTCATGGAACAAAAATTAATGCCTTAAAAAATGATAAAATGATTAATAAACACTATAAAGGCAATACAATGAAAATAGCATATGTAATTACTAGTATGGGGGTTGGTGGGGCTGAGATTATCACAATAGATATTGCAAATCACATGTTAGACAAGGGAAATGAAGTTTTAATCTTATATCTTGCAGGACAAAATTTAAACCAACATCGCATTAATAAAGGTATCAAAGTTGTTGGTTTAAATATACAAAAGAATCCTTTTAGTTTCGCAAAATCACTTTTTAAAGCAAAAAAAATTTTTAAAAATTTTCAGCCTGATATTGTACATTCCAATATGTATCATGCCAACATATTTTCTAGAATATTGCGTATCTTTTATAGGTTTAAGTATTTAATATGTAGTGAACATAATTGCAGGATTGGGATTGGGATTATATATCGTGTTCGTTTGATAATCTACCGAATTACGCAAACTCTATCCGATCTTGACACAAACGTCTCCCAAGAAGCTGTAGAGTTATTTTTGAAATATAAGGCTTTTAACAAAAACAAAAGTCTGTGTATGTATAATGGAATTGATCTGAAAAATTTTTATCCCAACAACAAAACACGTAGAGGAATTAGAGAAATATACAAATTTACCGAAGATGAATTTATCTTCTTAAACGTAGGAAGACTTACTTTAGCAAAAGATCAGAAAAACCTTATAGACGCTTTTGCTTTACTCTCTAAAGAACAAAAGAATATACGATTAATAATAGTTGGCAAAGGTGATCTTGAACAAGAAATTAAAAATTTTGCAGCACAAAAAAATGTTAGCAATCTAGTTATCTTTGCGGGAAATATAAGAAATGTACAAGATTATTATAATTCTTCAGATGTTTTTGTACTTAGTTCAGCCTGGGAGGGATTTGGCATTGTTATAGCAGAAGCAATGGCATGTGCTTTACCTATTATAACAACAGATGCTGGCGGCACCAGAGAACTACTAAACAACGAACAATTTGTTGTACCAATTAGAAACACTTTAGCTCTTTATTTAAAAATGAAATATATGTGTTCTTTAACAAAAAAGCAGAGAGATGAAATAGGCACTAGAAACTTAAACAGGTCAAAACTTTTTAATATTGATTCTATAGCAAGCAAATGGTTAAGCATTTATAATGCTTTGGAAAATAATAATTTTAACATTGCCAACTACACCAAGGAGTAAATATCTTAATGTTAAAAAGATTCATAAAACATATATACAGCTATTGGTGTAATTGTATAGAAATAAATATACTAATGAAAACATCTTGTTGACGAATCGTTTATATATTGATGTCAAATTTATAATGAACCGCTTATTATTTCTGACAAAATTAACAATAATCAAAGGCAACTTTACGCAAAATTATTGACAGTCATACTTTGTTAGCTTATTTTAAAGCTTGCGCCATAAAGTAAGCATCTTTATTACCAATTATAATATATTTTAAGATACTTCAAAATATATTCAATTGATAAAATAATTTATATTTTCTAAACTTAAGTTATGACTAAACAAAACCTCATAAATTATTGGAAAAAACAAGCTGATTTAGATTTTAAAACAATGGAAGATATGTTTAAAAGCAAACACTATCATTGGGCATTGTTTGTAGGGCATCTTGTAGTAGAAAAACTACTAAAAGCATTATTTGTTAAAATTCATTCTAACAACACTCCAATACCAAAAATACATAATTTATATGAACTTGCAAAAAGAGATAATTTGCAATTATCTCAAGAAATTTCAGATAAATTAGATATTATTACAAGTTTTAATATTCAAGCACGTTATCAGAATGAAAAAGAAAGTTTTTATAAATTATGTACTAAAACATATACAGCTAAATGGATTAAAGAAATTAAGGAAATAAAAAAATGGCTAAAAAATCTGATTTCTCAATAGTTAAGGCAAAAGCTTTAAAATTCGCAAAATTAGTTAAAAAAAATATACAAGTAAAACAAATATACCTGTTTGGATCATATGCAAAAAAAACTAATCATATTGATAGCGATATAGATATAGCTGTCGTCAGCGATGATTTTTCAAAAAATCAAATGGACAATATATTAAAATTAATGAGGTTGCGTAGAGAAATTGATGCAATGATAGAACCCCATCCTTTTTTATCTAAAGATTTTAAAAAAACTGACTCTCTTGTAAACGAGATAATAAAGACAGGAATTCGTTTAATTTAATTCTTAAAAAAATTAAAACTCTTCTATATTTTATACATTTTTCATTACAACAATAAAATACACTTATTATTTCTGTTGTAATAATCCCAAATCTAAGTTAACCACACAAATAAGTTAATTTGATTTGTTAAGAAAATTATATAATATTACCGATAATGAATTTATCTTCTTAGTTCAGTCTGGGAGGGATTTGGCATTGTTATAGCAGAAGCAATGGCATGTGCTTTACCTATTATAACAACAGATGCTGGCGGTACCAGAGAACTACTAAACAACGAACAATTTGTTGTACCAATTAGAAACACTTTAGCTCTTTATTTAAAAATGAAATACATGTGTTCTTTAACAAAAAAGCAGATAGATGAAATAGGCACTAGAAACTTAAACAGGTCAAAACTTTTTAATATTGATTCTATAGCAAGCAAATGGTTAAATATTTATAATGGTAAGGATAAACTTTAGTTGATTTTGGAGACTTTGATGTTAAAAAGATTCATAAAACATATACACAGCATTTGGCATAAACACCATGTAAAAAGACATTTAAAAAGATTTAACGAATTTAATTTAATTTTCAAAAATAATACTATTATTAAATTGAGTACAGCAGTTCCCGGAGTTTACAAATTTGTTGTATCAAATAATACTGACAAAAAACTCAATCTTAGACTTCTAGAAATAGGCTTTTTGCCAAACACAAAATTAAGAGTTCTAAAAAATACTGGTAAAAGAGGCAGCACACTAGTAAAAATTAAAGGGGCAAAAATAGTTTTAAGCAATAAAATAGCAGACAAGATTTTACTAAAAAGGAATCTACATGCCTGGAAACAAAAATATTATAGTAGCCCTTGTCGGAAATCCAAATAGTGGCAAATCTACAATTTTTAACAGCTTAACAGGAGAAAACCAACACGTTGGCAATTATCCTGGCGTTACTGTAGAAAAAAGAGAGAGCACTAGAAAATACAACGATTACAATATAACTTTTATAGATCTGCCTGGAACTTACAGTTTATCTGCATATTCTAGCGATGAAACAGTAACAAAAGATTTTTTAATATACCAAAAACCTGACATTATTATTAATGTGATTGACACCTCAAACATTGAACGTAACTTGTATTTGTTTTCTCAGATTACAGAACTCTCCTCTAGCATTATAATTATTTTAAATATGATAGACATATTAAAATCTAAAGGTAAAGATATAGATGAGAATAAAATGGAAAATCTTTTAGGTGTACCTGTCTTTGCCACCATTGCAAGCAAAAATATCAGTACAATTAATATATTAAGTACAATAGTAACTACTTTTGAAAACAATAAAATTAAAAAACAACCTAGAGCTAAAGTTGATTATACAGATGTAATAAAAGAAGAACTAGACAAAATAGACTCTCTTATACCAAAGACCTTAGAGTTTTCCATGTTTGCGAAATATTGGGTTTCCTTAAAACTTCTAGAAAATGATACTCAAATATTAAAATTAATTGAAAATTTAAAGGACAGGGATAAAATCTTACAACAACTCCAAAAAAGCATAAAACATATAAAAGGGCATTTTAACCAGTCTCCTTGCTCTATAATAGTAAACATACGCTATGGTTTTGCAAACTCTATTGTTAAGACTATTCTCAAAAATACTACTAGAAATAAAATAGATATAACAGAAGTCATAGATACTTTCGTATTAAATAAATATCTTGCTATCCCAATTTTTGCTTTAGTAATGTATATGATTTTTAAATTTACTTTTACATTTTCTGGACCTTTGGTTAATATTTTTGATATTTTTTTTAAATGGTTTGAAAATTTAATAGCTAACATTCTTCCAGCTGGAGAATTAAAATCCTTGATTGTTGATGGTATAATCGGCGGAGTTGGTTCTTTACTAAAATTTTTTCCTCTTGTGTTATTTATGTTTTTTGCAATTGCTTTTTTTGAAGATTCAGGTTATATGGCTAGGGCTGCATTTGTTATGGACAAAATTATGAATAGGTTTGGACTTAGTGGAAAATCTTTTTTACCATTAATGCTCTCTACTAATGGATGCGCAGTTCCAGGAATTTTAGCTACAAGAACTTTAGATTCTAATAAAGATAGATTAATAACAATGTTTGTAGTTCCATTTATGATATGCGGCGCAAAGTTGCCTGTTTTTGCTTTAATAATTGGAGTATTCTTCCCTAGAAAATACCAAACACCTACAATGTTTATGATGTATATCTTAAGTATCATTATAGCTTTAACTATTGCAAAAATACTCAACAATACAATTTCATCAACTGAAGCTTCGCATCTTGTTATAGAGCTCCCTCCCTATCACATACCAGCCCTTAAAGGACTCTTGTTAAAAATGTGGGAGCGTGGCTTGCTATATGTAAAAAAAGCAGGAACCGTAATACTTTTTATATCAATATTAATATGGGCAGCATTTACATATCCTAAAGCTCCAATAATAAATAGTAACCTGCGCGTTATGAAAACCCCTTTACAAATAGACTATAGCCTTGCTGGAAGAGTAGGGTCATTATTAGAACCTATTTTTAAACCTATAGGGATGGACAAAAATAGAGCAATAGCTTTAATGTCAGGCTTTGCAGCAAAGGAAGTAATAGTTAGCACATTAGGAACAATTTATTCTATAGAAGAAAATGATCAACATAAATCTTTAAAAGATAAAATTAAAAATGATAGCAGTTGGTCTTCTTTAAAAGGTATAACTTTTTTAATCTTCTGTCTAATTTATATGCCATGCATTGCTTCTGTAATAGTTTTTTTTAAAGAAACAAACTACAATTATAAATGGCTTTTAGGCATGGTTTTAGGAAACACCTTGCTTGCTTGGATCTGTTCTTTTATTATTTTCCAAATAGGCAATTTTTTAAAAATTGGTATTATTTGACTTTATTACATAAATTTATTATAAAATGAACGCATTTTAGAAAATGTAGCTATCTAATTTGGAGGGATTTTCTAATGAAAAAACCAGATGTAATAAAGCAAGTATCCAATGTTTCTGGCTTAACTAAAGGGGATGTAAATAAAGCACTTAAAGCTTTAGTTAAAGTTATTCAAATATCTTTAAAAAATGGAGAAATACTTTCTTTATCTGGCCTTGGCTCTTTTAGAGCAAAATCGCGCAAAGAAAGACTAGGACGTAACCCTAAAACTGGAAAAATAATACCAATTCCTCCAGGTAGAAAAGTATCTTTTAAGCCTACTAGTACACTTAGAAAAATTATATAGGAACGTAATAAAATAATTAAATATCATGATAAATATAAAAATTTCGAAAAATTTAACAAAATTGCCACCATATCTTTTTACAAAGATTAATCAACTGAAAAAAGAAGTATATGAAAAAAATTTAGACATTATAGACCTTGGAATGGGAAACCCCGATTTGCCAACTCCAAGCCATATTGTTGACAGATTATGTGACACAATAAAACACCATACAAATACACACAAATACCCTCAAGCCAAAGGAATACCTAAATTTAGAAAGTCTATAACCGAGTGGCTGGCTAGGCGTTTTGGCGTAGATCTTGACCCTGAAAACGAAGTACTCTCTTTAATAGGTTCTAAAGAAGGTATAGCTCATTTATGTATGTCTTATTTAAACCCAGATGATTACGCTTTAGTTTGCGACCCAGCATACCCTGTACATTTTAACGGCGTTTCTCTAGTTGGCGCAAAAATACATTTTATGCCTCTTTTAGAAAAGAACAAATTTTTACCTGACTTTACAAAAATTCCAGAAAAGATAGCTAAAAAAGCAAAAATAATGTTCTTAAATTATCCAAATAACCCTACTGCAGCAGTAGTAGAAGACAATAACTTCTGGAAAGAATCAATAAAATTTTGCAAAAAGTATAATATCCTGCTCGTTTCAGACAATGCATATTCTGAGCTTACTTTTGGCAATTATTACGCCCCTTCTATTTTCGAATTTCCAAAAGCAAAAGATGTAGCTTTAGAATTCCATTCTTTTTCAAAAACGTTTAATATGGCAGGTTGGAGACTCGGCTGGGTTTGCGGGGCAAGGAAGTTACTTTATCCTTTAGAAAAATTCAAATCTTTTTTAGACTATGGTGCCCCAATGTTTATACAACTTGCAGGTGTAGCAGCATTAAATGGCCCTCAAGATTGTTCACAAAACCTTTCAAAAGTTTATGAAAAAAGAATGAAAAAAATGGTCTTCGGTCTTCAAAAGTTCGGTTGGCATGTAAACCCTACAAAAGGCACAATGTACGTGTGGGCAAAATTACCAGACAAAATGCTTAAAGAAGGTTCTTTAAAGATTGCAGAAAAACTTGTACAAGAAACAGGGGTTGTCTTATCTCCTGGAGTAGGATTTGGTAAACACGGCGAGACTTATATGCGACTATCTTTAGTAACACATGAAAAAAGATTTCACGATGCGCTACTTCGCATAGGTAAATTTACAAAAAATTATATATAGTACTTAAAGGAATTTATGGATAAAAAATTTATTAATGTAGGATTAATAGGATATGGCACTGTAGGAAAAGGCGTAGTAAAAATTTTAGAAGAAAATAAAAAAATAGTTCTACGGAAAGTTGGTAAAGCTATACGCGTAAAATCTATTTGCGATTTAAAACCAATAGACAAACCCAAGCTTTATATTAAAAACTTTAAGGATATTATAAAAGACCCTGAAATAGATTTAATAGTTGAACTTGTTGGAGGGTATGAACCAGCAAGAACAATAATAATAGATTCTTTAAAATCAGGAAAGAATGTTGTAACCGCAAACAAAGCAGTACTTGCAAAATATTGGGATCAAATTTTTACAACTGCTCAAGATTGTCAAAAATCAATATATTATGAAGCTTCTGTAGGAGGCGTAATACCTGTAGTACAAGGATTAAGCGAGGGGCTTGCATCTGAAGAAATTTTAGAAATTAAAGGCATTTTAAATGGAACCACAAACTTTATTTTAAGCGAAATGACAAAAAATAGAGTTTCTTACGAAACTGCTTTAAAAAGCGCACAAAAAGCAGGTTTTGCAGAAACTGATCCTTCTTTTGATGTAAACGGTATTGATACTGCAAATAAACTTGCAATTTTATCATCTCTTGCTTGGGGAGGGTGGGTAAAAGTTAAAGATATATCGGTAACCGGAATTTCTGGTTTAGATATTACAGATATATTAATAGCAAAAAATTTTGGATATGACATAAAACTTATAGGTTCTGCTCAAAAAACAAAAAATGGAATAGATTTATCTGTACAGCCTTGCCTTGTTAGCCACGATCATACTTTTGCAACTGTTGAAAATGAATACAATGGTATCATGATAACAGGCAAAGATTCTGGTGATGTATTGTTTTACGGAAAAGGTGCGGGGCAACTTCCTGCTGCAAGCGCTGTCGTTTCAGACATTATAAACCTTTCAAAATTCATAGTTACAAACACTGCAGGAATCGTCCCTGATGTAATTTATGACAAAAATAAAAAAATCAAAATTCTTATGGCAGGAAAAAGTAAAACCTCTTACTATCTTAGGTTTGCCGTAGTTGATAAACCCGGAGTCTTATCAAAAATTTCAGGTATTTTAGGTAAATATAAAGTATCTATAGCAAGCCTATCTCAACCTGAAATATGTGATAACAATTATGTAAACATTATTATAATAACTCACGAAACATTACGTGAAAATTTGAAAAAAGCCTTAAAAGAAATTAATGCAATAAAGTCTATAGTGAAATCCAAAACCGTTAAAATAAAAATAGAAGGTTAAAAACAACTTTTACTGTTAAATTAGGAGAAGAAAATGCTGATTTATAAAGACATTATTAGGTGTATTAAACGTTATAAAATAAAAGCTTATTTATTGTTGGGGGGGGGTAGTTTAGCTTTTATAGTATTTAGTACATTTTTTAGTTCTGTTATTGTTGGTAGTCAAGTTACGGATTTAACTAATGTAACAAAGTATCATGCTGCAGGGTATAAAGGACAAGGGGTTAAGTGTATAATTATTGATGGTGATTGGGCCGGCTGGAGTACATTAAAAGATCAAGGTATAGTTAAAGGTGAACATGCTTGGGATTCGATTGAGTATCATACTCATCTTGGAGATAACTATATAGGATTTGGGCATGGAGCTGGTATGATACAAGCTTTTCATGATATGGCACCTGAAGCTGAAATTTATTTGTACAATTCTATGTTCTTCCAAGCGGATAATATTGCTAATACTTTAAATTATTTTAGGACAGAGGGCATTTCTTTAGTTTCTTATTCTCTGAATAATACAAATATTGGTTTCGACTTTTTAACAGGAAATGATACACTGACCAAGAATCTTGACGATTATACAGGCAATTCAGTGACGGTGTGTGTAATAGCTGGGAATTATGCTAATAACACATCATCTTTCCATTTAGAAAAAGAATCTGGCACCAATAATATGTTATTTCCTAACGGAACAAGGAACTTAGATATTGTAGTGTCAGATGCTCCAGCATTTGATATAACAATTACAAGATCAGGTTTTCAGAGACGTCTTGCAGATTATACCTATACGCTCACTAATCAAAGTACAGGAGTTCAAATTGAGCATAATGCAAACCAAC
>JAIRXS010000007.1 GCA_031268145.1 Candidatus Endomicrobiellum siamense | reverse complement strand
ATCTCTAATGCTGATAGAGGTGAGCATATGTCATGGGCTACCCTTTTGGCTATTTCATATAACTCTTTCTGTATTGCTAACTTCTTTTCCAATTCTTCTGCTTTCTTGCGATCTGTTATATCTATTGATAACCCTAGTAGTCCTATTGACTTACCATAGGTATCATAAAGTGGAACCTTTTGCGATATATAGTTTCTTAATCTACCAATCGGAGTAGAGGAAAATTCCTCTCCCTCATACGGAACACCAGTTTCCATAACCTCTTTGTTAATTTTGTTTATTCTTTCTGCTTCTTCCTTGTTATGAAAATCATAATTGGTTTTTCCAATAATTTCTTCACGAGATTGTAAGTTGAGTAGTCGAGCTTGCAGATCGTTACATCCTAAATATGTATTTTCACTGTTCAACCAGTACACATGCCCTGGAAGTTTTCCTATAATAGAACGCAACAATCTTCTTTCTGCATCTACATATTCAAACATGCTTAATAACGTGTTTGTATTGTTTACAGTCTTAGTTTTTCTTTTGAAAATTTTTAAGATATCTTTATTTTTTGTGGCATATGAATATCCAGCATGCTTGTTGTTTCTATAATCTAGCAAAAAATCAATGGTATTTTTAAAAACAGCCGTTATAAATCTAGGAGATAACCATCTTACGGCTTTTTTGAGATTAGGGAAATGTTGGAACGTGGCTTCTACTGCCTCATTTGCGGTGTCAACATGCACTAAATAGATCGGTTTATCTGGATGCAGTAATGGTAATGTTAGTATCCATGAAGTTTCTTCAAGAATGTACATATGGCCATTGTATACATCCGTATTATGTTTTCTTGCAAAATCATTGACACTTTTTTGAAAAGCGTTTTTAAATTCTTCACAATTTTCTATTTTATCTAAGATAAGTTCCTCACACCCACTTAGGAAAGGATTTTTCTCTTCTGAGATACATTCCTTCCAATCCATTAAGTTAAAATCAGGGAGCTGAGGTTGACATCTGTTTATCCAGTTTTCTTCCTCCTTCTTTCCTAAGACTATAGCTCTTTCTATTTCCTCAGCAGAACAATGTATTATAGATTGTTGCAAAAAATTATAGCGACTCAAATAACCAGTACGGACTTCATATTTTTCGCAGGTAGATATATTAAATTCTTTGTATATTAAATCTACAGTTGCATCTATTTTTCTTACATCATTGTTGCTGTCTGTGTGGCTTTCCCAAAAATATATAACAGCATCTTCTATTGGTTGATTTGGTGAAAAATGACGTATCATAGCTATAACAGATTCAATTTCAGAACAATTATCTATAATATTTTCCATATATAACCTCTTTCTCTATATAGTATAATGAGATAAATGTGTTATCTTGGACTTTAGCAAAAAAATCTTTCACTTCTTTGCTCCACTTTACCAACCTTTCTGTTGACATACATCCTCCTTCACATATTGTTCTACATTTTTAATAGCGTTATCTAGTGTTGATATATCTTTTGATCCACCTTGCGCAAAATCAGGCTTGCCACCACCTGAACCGTTAATATCTAATGCAAAAGCTTTCGCAATAGTCCCAGCGTGGATACCTTTTTTAACATAGTCAGAAGTAACAGAAACTATAAATGAAACTTTTCCTTCACACTTTGAAATTATTAAAAGTACTACTGATTTTATTTTTTCTTTTAAATCATCAGACATTCTTCTTAAATTTTGTACATCAACATCGTCAAGCCCAATAGACAAAAACTTAACACCATTAACTTCTTTAACTTCAGATACATAGGCATCTAATTTACTTGATATTAAATTATTGTTTAACGTATTGAACTCTTCTTGAAGTTTTTTATGATCTATAACTTGCTTTTGAGCTTTATTAATAAGTTCATCTTTTGAAGTGTTTAAAATTTCAGATACTTTTTTTATTGTTTTTTCTTCTTCTAAAATATAATTTTCTGCAGCCGTACCTGCAACTGCTTGTATACGCCTTACACCACTGGCAACAGATGATTCTGAAATAACTTTGAACATCCCAATATCGCCTGTTCTATTTATGTGAGTGCCACCACAGAGTTCCATTGAGTAATTAGTATTATCAATTTCGTTTTTTATAGAGACTGTTCTTACTATATCGCCATATTTTTCGCCAAACAAAGCCATAGCTCCAAATGTACGTGCTTTATTTATGTCCATACTTTCAATACACACTAAAGAGTTAGCTCTTATAATAGAGTTGACTTTTTTTTCTATTTTTATTAAATCATCTTTGTTTATCTGAGAAAAATGAGTAAAGTCAAAACGCAAGTATTTATCTGTAACCAAAGAACCTGCTTGGGCAACATGCTGTCCAAAAAATTCTCTCAAAGCTTTATGAAGAATATGCGTTGCTGTATGATGCCTTTCTGTTTGTTTTCTATGTTGAACATCTATTACTGTGGCAACATCATCATTTATTTTAAGGATGCCTTTTATAACTTTTACTTTATGCACAAACAAACTGCCAATAGGTACAAATACATCATAAACTTCTGATTTAAAATTACTATTTTCTATTTTTCCAATATCTGAAGTCTGTCCACCAGAATTAGCATAAAACGATGTTTGGGAAAGAATAACTTCCCCTTCTTGACCAGCTTTTAACTCTGGTACCTCTTTTCCATCTTTTACTAAAGCTGAAACCTTCCCTTCACTGACCATGTTATTATAACCAACAAAAATAGTATCATTTGTCTTTTTGTGAAGTATAGAATAAAAAGTTATATCTTTTTGATCAGAACCTTTCCATGCTGCTCGTGCCTTTTCTTGAGCATTTTTTTGTTCTTTTTTAAAACTTTCTTCATCAACATTTAGTCCATTTTCTCCAGCAATTTCTTTTGTTAAATCATACGGGAATCCATAAGTATCATAAAGTTTAAACACATCTTTGCCATCTATAATTTTTAATTTTTTATGCTTATACTTGTTTATAATATCTGAAAGTATTTGTGAGCCTGCTTCTAATGTTTCTAAAAATTTTTCTTCTTCTTTTTGTATGGTAGTTTTTATGTTACTAAGTCTAGAATTAAGTTCTGGATAAGCGTTCTCCATAATATTTAAAACAGTTTTAGATAGTTCGTTTAGAAATGGTTTGTTATGTCCAAAAAGTTTGCCTTGCCTTACTGCTCTTCTTAAAATTCTTCTTAAAACATATCCTCTTCCTTCATTTGAAGGAAGTATGCCATCTGAAATTAAAAATGTCGCAGCCCTTGCGTGATCTGCAATCATTCTTAATTTTGAAATATTTTTATCTTCTTTTTTTATATTTAAAATGTTTGCAGTAGCATCCATTATTGGGCTAAATAGGTCTGTGTCAAAAATATTGTTTTTTTCATTTGCAGCAGCGACAATTCTTTCCAATCCCATACCTGTATCTATATTTTTTCTAGGTAGATTTTTTAAAGAACTGTCTGGTTGTCTGTCAAACTGCGTAAAAACCAAGTTCCATATTTCAAGATGTCTGTCACAGTCGCAACTAGGACTACATGATGGACGTTTACAGCCAATATTTTCCCCTAAATCTATTAATATCTCTGAACATGGTCCGCATGGACCAGTGTCCTCCATATTCCAAAAGTTTGTATCATCGCTCATTTTGATAATTTTATTTTCAGGGACAATCTTTTTCCAGATTTCTTTGGCTTCATCGTCGTCTTTGTAAACGGTAATATATAACTTATCTTTTGGCAAAGGTATAATTTTGGTTAAAAATTCCCATGCCCAAACAATTGCTTCTTCTTTAAAGTAATCTCCAAAAGAAAAATTCCCAAGCATTTCAAAAAATGTTAGATGTCTTGTAGTAAGTCCCACCTGGTCAATATCTGAAGTTCTAAAACATTTTTGACAACTCGCAGCTCTTGTAAAAGTATCTTTGCTCTGTCCTAAAAAATGTTGTTTAAATTGAACCATACCAGCTGACGTAAAAAGTAAAGTTTTGTCACCTGTAGGGATGAGTGAATCTGATGGGATTGCAATACAACCTTTCTTTTTAAAAAAATCTAAAAATTCTGCTCTAATTTTTGATGATTGCTTGGTGTTCATAGTGATATAATTTTACTAAAATTTTTATTCCAACTCAAATATAAAAATAGAGAGTCATAATAAAATTATGACTCTCTATTTTATCGCATTAGCAATCGCTGTTATAATCGCCACGTTACCATGTGCTATTTAGTACAACAATAGCGTATATAACTTCAACTACTTTTTACAACTAACAATTTTATTATAAAATATTTTATTTAAGTTTTAACATAAAATTGTAAAAATTTTGTAAAATCTTAAAAATATTCATGCGACTACGGTATACTTAATCGATATACTCGAATTATTAGAATAACTTGCTTGAAAAAATTAACTTATAGAGTTAAAAGGGTATTAATAAAATAGATTTTTATATGAAAAGCACTTAATGAAAATGTTAGGAGCAAGAATTGAAGTGGAGAAGAAAGAGATTTTTTGATTTTAAAAACAATTTTTGATAAAATTTTTTTATGAAATTGTGTAAGTTGGCTAATAAGAGTAAAGAACAATCCTATGTGGTTTTTACAACCAAACAAAATAAACTACAAGAGAAAAGATTTGCTTCTGTAAGTCCTAAAAAACGTATTGTTTTTGCTCCACATTGTATGAGAAATACTTCCATTTGTAGTGCTATTGAAAAAGACAGCTATTACATTTGTGCTGATTGTGGTGGTTGTAAAATAACGCAAATAAACAAACTTGTAAAAAAGCTAAATTATATGGCGCTATACATTGTAAAAGGTGGAAGAGCTATAAGTAAAATTGTTAAAGAACAAAGTCCTGAAGGAATTGTAGGGATTGCTTGTTTTTTTGAGGGTGATCAAGCGTTTAAAATGTTAAAAGAAGAGAATTTAGCTGTCCAGTTTGTTTCGCTTACAAAAGATGGCTGCTCAGCTACTGATGCAAATTTAATAGAAGTAGAAAGAGTGCTTAGTTTAGGTTGTTAATTATCTTGCCATTAAATAGTAAGTCTATAATTTTACTCCTACTCATTATTTCTTTTATGCTTTTTTACTAAAGAACAAAAAATATATAATATCTTTAATATTAAGAATATTCAAATTTATTTAATTTGGAACTAATAAATAAGAAAACAAAATAATTACAATAAAAGGAACAAAAATGACGACATTAAAATTTACTGAATTGAGTTTATCTAATGAAATAATTAAAGCTGTTGTAGATTTAGGTTTTGAAGAAGCTACCCCCATACAAAGCTTAGCTATACCAAAACTTATGTCTGGACTAGATATTATAGGGCAGGCTCAAACAGGCACAGGAAAAACTGCAGCTTTTGGCATACCTGTTTTAGAAAAAGTGGATCCTAAAAACAACAGTGTGCAGACTATAATTTTATGCCCCACAAGAGAACTTGCAATACAAGTTGCCGAAGAATTAAAACTCTTTTCAAAATATAAAAGAGGTATTAATATAGTACCTATTTATGGTGGACAGCCTATACAGAGACAAATAGTCGCGCTTTCTAAAGGAGCCCAAATTGTTATAGGTACGCCTGGTAGAGTTATAGACCATCTAGAACGCAAAACGTTAAACTTGCAAACAGCATCTACAATTGTTTTAGACGAAGCTGATGAGATGTTAGATATGGGGTTTAGAGATGATATAGAATTAATATTAAAGGCTATGCCGAAGGAACGGCAAACTGTTTTCTTTTCTGCAACAATGCCTAAAGAATTTTTATTTCTTACAAAAAAATATCAAAAAAATCCTGAAACAATAAAAGTTGTAAACGAAAAATTGACTGTTCCTTTAATTGAACAATATTATTTTGATTTAAGAGAGCATCAAAAATTGGAAGCTCTTGCAAGGTGTTTAGACATGCATGATCCCAAACTCTCTATAGTGTTTTGCAATACAAAAAAAAGAGTAGATGAAGTTACTTCTTCATTGCAAGCAAGAGGATATGGCGCGGATGCATTGCATGGCGATATGAACCAATCCCAAAGAGATAGAGTGATGACCAAGTTTAGAAGCGGATCTATAGAAGTACTTGTAGCTACAGATGTGGCAGCAAGAGGTATAGATGTAGACGATATAGACATGGTATTTAATTATGATGTGCCAAAAGATGATGAAGATTATGTACATAGAATTGGAAGGACAGGTAGAGCTGGAAAGACAGGTAAGGCGTATAGTTTTGTTTCAGGTAAAGACATTTATAAGTTAAGAGACATTCAAAAGTACACAAAAGCAACGATTAAAAGAACTAAAGTACCTACACTTTCAGATGTTGAAAATGTAAAAACGACAATAATGCTTGATAAAGTAAAAGAATCTTTAAAGGAAAAAGGGTTAGAAAGGTATTCAAGACTTGTAGAGTCTTTAATCTCTGATGAGTTTACCTCTTTGGATGTTGCTGCTGCACTGTTAAAAATGACGTTTGCAGCTCAAAATAAAGAGCAAGAACAAAAAGCAGATATTTTTTCAAATATGCAAGACAGATATTCTGATACTGGAGCTAGAGAAAAAGGCATGGTCAGACTGTTTATAAATATCGGCAAAAGAGATAATGTACGAGCTGGCGATTTTGTAGGAGCAATTGCTGGAGAAGCAGGTATTAGTGGAGATATGATTGGCAACATTAAAATTTTAGAAGCTTTTTCTTTTGTTGAAGTGCCTAAAGAATATGCTGATAATGTAATAAATGCTTTACATTCTAGTAACATAAAAGGTAAAAGAGTATCTGTAGAATTAGCGAAAGGGACAACCACAACTTTTAATAAACAAAAAAGTTTTGGCTATAAACGTTTTTCAAATGCAAGAACATCAAACTTTAAGAAGTAGAGGATAAGTATATGCCATTATTTGAATTTGTATGTAATAATTGCAAAGACCATTTTGAAATGCTTGTTATAGATGACAGTAAAGTAGAATGTCCGAAATGTAAAAATATTGATATTACAAAGCAGTTTTCTACTTTTTCTGCAAAATCGCAAAATAACAGCTGCTCTTCCAGAGACTTATGTCAAAATATGCAGGGAGCTAAACATAAGTGTTGTGGTGGATGCTGTCATCATTAAATTAAGTCAAAGATGCCATAAGAAGAGCTATTATGCAACTCTATAATAGCTCTTCTTTATTTGTTAAATATATCTTACATTTTCTAAATTTTATAGGAGAACTTAAGCAAGCCAGCCATGGAGTTGCCAGCCTTACCATCAGCATATTTTGCAGAAAGGTCAATACCAATGTTTTTGTAAGAAGTGTTAAACCCAGCTTCAATAAGTCCTCTACCTCCACCAAGCTCAGGAGTAT
>JAIRXS010000015.1 GCA_031268145.1 Candidatus Endomicrobiellum siamense | reverse complement strand
TTAGATGACACAGCCATAAGAGAAAATATTACATTAACTAAAACAAAGACACAACTTATACATGCTAAGTTTTCTGAACTAATAGAGAAGTTACACCAGAGTACAGGTCAACAAGTAGTGGTATTAATAGATGAATACGATAAACCAATGATAGACACTTTAAGCAAGGCAAAAGAGGTACATCAAACAATTAAAGAAACTCTTCATAATTTTTATCAAGTTATAAAAGCGGGTGATGCTCATTTAAAATTTGTATTTATGACAGGGGTATCAAGATTTTCAGGGCTTTCTGTATTTTCTGCGTTGAATAATCTAAATGATATTACTATGAACAACAAATATATTTCTATTTGCGGGTACACTCAAAAAGAACTTGAAAATAGTTTTAAAGAATATATAGAAGCAACTGCAGAATCTATGAGAATAAGTAAAGAAGAGTTGTTGTCAAAGATAAAATACTGGTATAATGGGTACTCATGGGATGGGAAAGATCTTGTATATAATCCTTTTTCAACGCTATTATTTTTTGACAATAAAGAATTTACAGGTTATTGGTATAAAACAGGAACACTTACATTTTTGATAGAGCAGATTAAAAAGAATAATGATGTGAATAAATTTACAAGTGTAATGTTGGTAAATAGTCAGACATTGGATGGAAACAGTTCAGATTATAGTAAGATAGAAAGTGCTACATTGCTATTTCAAACAGGATATTTAACAGTAAAGAAGAAAGATATAGGCAGAAGAGGGCCTGTATATACATTAGACTTCCCCAATTTTGAAGTTAGGGATGCCTTTTTAACAAGCTTATTAGTAGCATACACACAAAAAGATGAAGAAAAAGTACTACAATTGGGTGACATGATATATGATGACATAGAAAATAAAAATGGAGAAAGACTGGGAAGAAATTTAGAAGAACTTTTTAGTAATATTCCATATGACTTACATACAAAGAAAGAGTCATACTATCATTCACTATTTCTATCAGCAAGTAGGATGAGTGGATGTGAAGTAGAAGCAGAGGGGCACACAGATAAGGGAAGGATAGATGCTGTTTTAAGGCATGACAATGGTATAACAATAGTAGAAGTTAAGTATGCAAAAGAAGTTGACCACATAAAAGACAAGATAGAAGAAGGGCTAAATCAAATCAAAGATACTAAATACTATCAAAAATATACAAATGTAAATGTTAGCTTATTGGCTGTTGTGTTTTGCGAAAATAAAAATATTGCTTGCAAGTTCGAGAATATATAAAGAGAACTCTTAAAACGGGACTGTAAATAAATTTGTGTAAAGTTACCTTTTAGCATTGTCAATTTTTGGTCGTGTAGATCGAGGTATTTTACTCTCACCCTCTCACACATTCTCATACACAAACAAAGTTGTGTTACTTTGTGTGTTTTATCTATTCAAATTAAACTACAATTATATCAACATCATTTAAATACATTTTACTAGACAGTTTCAAAAAATTATTTTTCTCTTTAAATTCTTTTATTTCACTAAATCTAAAACTATGCTATTATCTTCTGCCTTTTCAAAAAAATCTTTTGCTTCTTTGCTCCACTTTACAAATCTTTCTGTTGACATAGATTCCCCTTCCAATCTATAAAAAAAATCTTACATTAACCACTTAATAAATATAATCAGTCATTATTATGGAAGTTTTCTCAAAAACGTTTTAACTTAATACTTATTGACCATTAAATTATACTAAATTTATTTTAAAATAAGTCAAGCTGATAAGATTTATCTTTAGCTCGGAATGTCTTTTCAGGTTTGCTAAATCGCAACAATTCCCTTTCAATTTTCTCTAAAAATGGTGATATTTCTAAGTTTTTGTAAGTTCCTAGCCATTTTCTTTTTATAGAGCGAGTTAGAAATAATCTTTGTTGCGCTCTTGTCGTACCAACATATAATAAACGTCTTTCTTCTTCAATATCACAAAGTTTTTGAGCACGGTAAAAAGGAATAATGCCGTTTTCCACTCCAACTATAAAAACGCATTTAAACTCTAGTCCCTTTGAAGAATGCAACGTCAATAACGAAATTCTATCAGCTCTTTTAGCAAGAGCATCTATTTCAGATAAAAGAGAAACTTCATGAATAAATTCATTTTTCATTCTATAAGTTTGTGCCAGTTTAATAAGATATGTGAGAATATTGTCATCAATTTTTTCTTTAAATTCATCAACAAGCTTGTTGAGCTGTGATATAACAGATTCATCATTTTTTAATTTGTTTAGTAGCTGGATGATTGGTTTTTTGTCACATAGTAAATCATTTGATAATTTTACAAAAGGCATGCCAGATCTTTGAAGTGCTTCAACTAGAGGTTTTAGTTGTGAAGATGTACGATATAAAATAGCGAAATCAGAAAATGAAAGGTTAGTTTCTTCTCCCAAAGATCTGTTAGAGTAAATAGAAAAGAAACTATGTCCGCCAATTAGATTTTCAATAGTTTTGACCACAAAATCTGCTTCGGATTTATCAGTTGGAGCTGTATGTATAGTGATTTTCTCATGCGGCTTATCATATTTTGCTGTTATATCGTATGAGTTAATCATTTGATTTGAAGCATTGACAATAGTTTCAGTAGAGCGATAGTTGTTTTTTAAACTAATTCTTTGAGAAAGAAGGTAATCTTTAGAAAAACTTTCAAAAAATTTCAAATCTCCTCCTCTAAATCCATAAATTGCCTGATTAGGGTCCCCTATTACAAATAAATTACCATCAGAAGGCGCTAATAGTCTAATTAACTCATATTGTCTTGCATCAATATCTTGATATTCATCAACTGAAATATATTTAAATTTGTTTTGGTATAACTTTGTAATATCTGGATTATCATTGAGAAGTTTTAGTGTAAAGATTATCAAATCATCAAAATTTAAAATGCTTTCTGAAGAGATCTGTTCCTTCTGTAAATTCATTTCATGTTTACTTGCTACTTTAAAATTAGGACTTATTTCTGCTTTAGCATGGTTTTCTTTTAAAATGAAAAAACATAAAGAGTGAAATGTATGAGTATTGATAGTACTATACTTTTTAGGAAGCAATAAATTAAGTCTATCATTCATCTCGCAAGCTGCTCTACGCGTAAAGGTTATGGCAAGGAAATTTTCAGGCACAATATTGTTTTCTAAAACCATATAGGCTATGCGCTTTGTTAATACTGTAGTTTTTCCAGATCCTGGTCCCGCGATTATTAAAAGGTGTTTGTTAGTATTTTTTATTGCACTTAACTGATATTCATCAAGCCCTGATAATACCCCTTTATTATCTAAAACAGGGGTATCAAAGTTATAATTTTGATAATACAATTCTGGTATTTCTTTAGGCGAGCTAACAGGTTTTTCTTCGATTTTTGAAGGTTTTGTGGATATTTCCATATCAAACATCAAGTTTGTAGAATTTTTTCTTTCTAATTCTTTTTGTTCAAATAGCTTTATAACACCATACTCGCCGTCAAATCCTGCATGTTTTATAACCTGTCCATTTCTTAATCGCAAAATAGCCTCTCCAAGTAAAGAAGAATGGTTTTTTGATATTTGATCTATAGGTGTATTCCTTAAAATATCTAGCTCAGAGCCTAATTTTTGTATTAGTTTTTCATATGCAATATTTACTGACTTGCTAGAAGTACCAACTTGCATAATTTCAGATAAAATCTCTTGTAAAGGGACAAGGCTAAACACTTTTCCTGCAGTTTTTGGAATAATGAAATCTTTACCATTGCGATCTGCTAACTCACTAACCCTATGCATAACTCCTATTGTAAGAGGTTTATTGCAAACAGGACATATTCCTTTAAGTTTTTTTGTTTCTTCAGGAGTTAGACAAACATTACATTTTCTGTGACCATCTTCGTGATACTTGCCTTCTTCAGGAAAAAATTCTACTGTCCCAACATAGCCTTCACCAGTTTTTAGCGCTTTTCTAACAGCAAAATAGTCTGGAGTTGTATCAAAAACTGTAGCTTCCCGAGCAAGTTTGGCAGGTGAATGAGCGTCAGAATTAGATATTAGTCTATATTGGTCAAGACTAGAAACTCGCCAATTCATTTCTGGATCTGAAGATAGTCCAGTTTCTAATGCGAAGATATATTCTGAAAGATCTCTATAACAATCTTTTATTGAATCAAACCCTGACTTTGAACCTAATATTGAAAACCACGGTGTCCAAATATGTGCAGGGACTATATATGAACCTTCGCCTGATTCTAAAGTTATTTCAAGGAGATCTCTTGAATCTAAACCGAGTATGGGGCGTCCATCAGAAACGATGTTTCCGACAGCAGAGAGCTTTTGTCTAAAGTTTTCTGCGCTTTTAAAATCAGGAACAAATACAATATGATGGACTTTTCTTGTCCGTTCGCCTTTTTTATATATGGTTGAGATTTCAACTGATAACAAGAATCTTAAATGATAGTTGTTTGTTAGAAGTTTTTTCTCACTGTCATCTTTTAATTTAAAAACACCATGTTCAGCAGGAACAAGCTTTTCTTTTATTTCGTTAAACCACGCTGGGTGTGTAAAATCACCTGTTGATATTAAACTCAACCCTTTCTTTTGAGACCAGATAGCAAGTTCTTCCAGGTTACAATTTTTACTGGTTGCACGTGAATATTTTGAATGTATGTGTAAGTCAGCGTAAAAAAACATTAAAAACCCTCCATACAATATCGTTAATTCTAGCAAAATAATAGCTGATTTGCCTGATGGAAGGATTTTATTTATAAAATTATCAATTTTAGATGGTTAAATAGTTTTATTTTGTAACATTTGACAAAAGTATTAACATAGTATATACTTTTGTATAGAATGTAAAAAGCAATATAGGAGGCGTTATGGAAGCGGTAGTTAAAAAGTGGGGTAATAGTTTAGGCGTAAGGATTCCTAATGCAATTGTTAAAGAGATGTCTTTTAAAGATGGGTCGCTCGTTGAAATAAAAAGTAGTCATAATGAAATTATTATTAGACGTAAACAAAAAATTAAATTGTCTGATTTTATTAAAAATATCAATAAGAAAAATATCCATGTAGAAACTAACTCTGGTGTTGCCATAGGTAACGAGATATGGTAAAAAAGATATATGTTCCTGAATGTGGAGATATAGTTTGGCTTAATTTTGATCCTCAATTTGGACATGAACAAAAAGGAAAACGCCCTGCAATAGTTGTTTCTCCGTTTGAGTATAACGAAAAAGCAGGATTAGCTATTTTTTGCCCAATAACAAGTGAAGTAAAAAACTATCCTTTTGAAGTTAGAATTATAAATAAGAAAATTGATGGAGTTGTATTAGCAGACCAAATAAGAAGTTTAGATTGGAGTAAAAGAGGGGCATCTTTTATAACAAAAGTTACAGAAAGTGAAATGGAAGAAATAATAAATAAAGTTGCTGTTTTAATTATAAATTTGGATTGATACTATAAATAATTATAATTGCGTAATGTATATCCAAAGTTATGTTGATTGTTTTTTTATTACAAAATTGATATAAATAAACTGTTGTAGTATATTAGTACATGTTGTTGAAGTTAATGTTTTTTTAATTGTTTTAGATGTGTTATTTCAAAGAGTGCGGTATAGTTTAAAACAATGAAGAATATTTTTAAAGTTACCATTGCTAACAGTACTACATTTACCATTTTAATGGTAATTTCTTTATTATCTAACACTTTTTTTGCTTCTTTTCCCACAAATGTTAACATTCATTTACTTCAAAAAGAAAAAGAAATTTTTCAGTTGAGAAGCCATTTATGTAGAATTTATGGCACTGTAAATATTCCAATAAAATTAGCAAGTAAAATATTAAGATGTGATGTGAATAGAGAAAGTAATTTAAAAACTCTGGTACATAATATCGATAATGTTCATTGTATAATCAAAAAAGATAAAACAAATAATAGTAACCAGAAAAATATATTTTTAGGTGTGTTTTTAAATTCTTTTACAGGAGTTAAATTTAAATCTAAAATTTTTAAAACTTATATAAATTGGAAGCATAATTATAATATAATTGAATTATTTAATATTTTTAAAATGAGCAGTATATTTAAATTTATACTAATTTTTTTAATTATAATGTTATCGCTTCCAAGAGGAAATCCTATATTTATAAAAATTATAAATAAAAATATATCTAGAAGTCAGCTTTACTTTAATGAAGCTGGCTTTATTTTTTGCCATCATTTAGATTTCTTATATTTAAATATAAATAATACAGGAGGATGTCATGCGTTGTTCTGTTGAGTGTAAATTAAAATTAAGTGTATTATTTAAGAAGATTTTAAATTTTATTTTAAGTAGTAATCAATGGTGTTATAAATTGAACTCTATAAAGACAATATCTATAATCTTGATAAACTCAATATTGCTGACATTCGTCTACGGTCAATCTATTGCTCAAGTAACTCAAAATATAAAATCTGCAGAACAATTCAAACAAATATTTACTGATTTTACACTTCCGTATTCATATGGAAAGATAACGGCTGCAAATTATGCTCGAAGTGATACTGTTATTATAAATATACAGGATTTGCATTTACACGCTGAAGTTCAAAAAAATATAGAAAATATTATATCAACTTTTGATAAAGAATTTGGATTAAAAAATGTGTATTTAGAAGGAGCATATGGACAAGTAGATACTTCTTGGATTGCTAATATAAAAGACAAAGACAAAAAAGAAAAAACAATAAATTCAATTTTTGCGACAGGTGCATTAACTGGTGCAGAATATTATTCTGCTATGTCAAATAAACCAACAATAATTAAGGGACTAGAAAGTCAAGAGCCTTATCTAAATAATTTAAAAAGGTTTGGTGATATTTTATACGCTCAAGACGAGATTGTAAGAATTTTTAATAGCATGGAAGGTAATGTTAAGTATCTTAAATCTTTGTATTTTAACAGAAAACAAAATAAAATAGAAGAATTATCAAAAAAATATATGTCTGGCGATTTAGATGCTAAAAAATATTTTGTTTTGTTAAATAAATATGCTGACAGTTTAGGTGTTGACTTAAATAAATATGAGAATATAAACTTATATATAGAACTTTTAAACTTGGGCAGACAAATAGACTATGATAGATCTACAAAAGAATTACAATTACTGATATTAAAATTAAAAGAACTATTGCCTTATGGCGCATATAAGATGATGTTAGATTCAACATCAGACTTTAGTGATATTGATAGAGTATATACATATCTAGTTAGATTATCTAGGAAAAACAATATAGATTTATCGATAAACTTTCCTGAACTTAATAAATTCTTTAGTTATATAGAGTTGAGCGAAAAAATAAATCCTATGGATATGTTAAAAGAAGAACAAAGATTAAAAGACGAGTTAAATATTGCATTTTCTTATGATGATGGAGAAAAAGAAATAGCTTTTTTGTCTGGATTTATGACATATCTTAAAGATTATCTATCTAGCAAAATAACATCTGATGATTATAATTACTATGAAAAGAATATAAAAAAATTTAAAAGACTATGGATAAAATACATAGACAACCAAAAGCTTAAAAGCTTAAGCAAATATGAAAATACAGCAGAGAAATTCTATAAAATAAATTTAGATAGAAATAATTATTTTATGGAAAACATAGATGTTATAAAAGATGTTGGCAAAATATCTAAAGAATTTCCGCAAGACTTATCTGAAACAGACAAAGTAATACAATCTTTAAAAGAAGCAAAAAATGTGTCTGTAGTAATAACAGGTGGTTTTCATACTCAAGGTGTTTCAGATATGCTTAAAGAGCAAGGCATATCATATATTGTAATAACGCCTAATGTTAGCGGAGGACTAAAGCTAGCTGAAGATGTATATTATGCATTAGCAAAAGAACAAAGTAAAATACTTTTTCAAGCGCTTGCAACATTAAATTTAACACAAGTTCCAGAGAGTATGAAACCTCTCATGTTGGCTGATGTGTTAACGCAGAAAGGTTATACAGTTACAGCAATTAATGAAGCGTTAAAAGATATTGTAGCCCAAGGGCAGACAGCTCAATTAACAGGCAGTTTGGATAACTTAGAAAGTATAGAGTTGACCGTTTCAAGAAATGGACAGACAACTACGTATAATTATGATGGAGAAGAATTTAAAGTTAAGACTAGTGTGTCTCAAACACAAGAAGAGCGCCAATCTCAAGGAAGTCAAAAATCCAGAAGTAGTATATGGTTTGCAGTTAAGGGATTTGTTACAGTAAGTCTCGTATCTGCAGCAATTATAGCTGGATCAAGCGTGGCAATAGGACTTACAGTTGTATCAGGATTTCTTTGGTTTTTAGCTCCACTTATATTTTTTGGCCTTTTGTTTATAGGTAATATGTCTTTTATGGGGTACGAGTTATATCAAGATTCTTTTTTAGCAAAGGAAGATTCTAGCCCGAGTGATATTGAAGAAGGTATGACAGATGTGTATATGTTTAAAAAATTGCTTCAATCTTTACCTCAAGGTTTAGCAAAAGAGTTTGCATCAGCGGCATTGCGTGTACCTTTAGAGTCTGTTGATGGTTTGTTATACGGCTATGCTAGCGATTTAGCTCAAAGAATTGAAGAATTAAGTTTAACTGAAGCTGGTGCTGTTATGGAAACTGGCCATGCAGGCATAAAATTAAATTATTCCATGATAAGGGCAAAATTTTTTGACGGATCTGGTAAAAATATAATAAATCAAAGAATGTTAGAAGTTTTTGTTAAGCACGAATTAAGACACGAAAGCTTTAGAACATCCACAGGATTTTTTGGAAAATTTGTACATTCAAACCCTTGGCTGGAAGAGTTTATAGTTTCAGCAGGGGATTTATTTAGCACTATTGGCAGCTTTTTTGGAAGTTTATTTAGAAGTGTTCAAAAACCGTTAACAGAAATAAATTTAAATTCATATTCTAATATAGAACAATCATTGACAATTCTTTTAGGGCGTGATAGTAGAGAAATATCTCAGAAATTACAGACTTTTTGTATGTTAAATCCAAATATAAATCTCACAGAAGATGTTTTTAAAAGTTTGGGTTTTAGCGAGCAAGATGCAAAAATTCTTGTCAGTGTAAAATTTAATTTAACTGTAAACACCCAAAATTTAAATTTTGAAGATATATTATCTTCCAATCAATCTCTAGATCTCGTAAAACAACTTATAAGCATAGGGAATCCTGACGCTATTGTTTTGGCAAGGGCAATAGAGTTGTTGGGGTATAATTCCATTGATACTTTTGAAGAATTTAAAAATATAGCAAAGAGTACAACTGGCAATACTTCTGCTGAAAAATTTAAGACATTAAAAGAGACTTTAATTCAGAAAGTAAATAATAATGTAGTAACACAAATAAAAAATGACCAACCTCTATCTGAAGCATTTTCAATAGGATTCTTAACTCCGCAGCTTATATCATTACAAAACATGTTATCTTCTCAAGATATCAGTGAAAACGACATAAAAGACGTTGCTAAGAGCCAAGCAGCTAGTTCATTTCAAGGTTTGTTTGAAAGCTTAGTAAGGCAAAAACTTACTGAAAAGTTGTATACATCAATTGAAAACATGTTGCCCCAAGAATTTAAAACGCAAGAAACAAAAGATGTTTTGTTTAACAGCATAGTTGGAAATTTATCTAGTGATTTAGGTAATTTAACAGAGGCTTTAGCCAATGCTAAAGAATCATTACTTAAACAAGTTATACATAAAAATCAAAATGAATTAGATTTGTTAAGCGTGTCTCTTGCAAAACAGAAAGGAGATGCTACTGAAACAGCAAAAAACAATTTAGCTGTTTTAGACAAAGATGTAAGTGATGCATTAAGAGAATATTCATTTGGCGTTGTAGATCAATCACAATACAATCAACAAACAGCAGAATTTGTAAACACTGTAAAAGACGTTTTTGTGGGAGAAAATAGTTGGCAACAATTAAAAAATAGAGATACAAGAGATAAACTAGTTAACTTTCTTAAGCAATATTACGATCCAACAATTGTCGAATCAAATATTAGCTTTTTTGAGTCTATAACAAGTAAAAATGAGACTTTAACTGCAATAAGTAGTTTGCTTGTAACTTTAATTAATAATAGACGTGTATACAATGATGTAAACTTACAAAGAGCTCTTGTAGATTTATTTCCGTTTTCTATGCAGTATGCAGACAATGAAATACTAAATGGAGAATCGTTAATTTTGCAGAGTTCTATTGATCAACAAGAGGTTTTGGTTTCTAATATAAAAACATACATGCTTATTTTAGCAGATCTAAACAGCTTTTCTACGCAAGACACTTCTGAAAAGCAAAGAGTGCAATCTTTAATTGTAAATTATGGCAAATATGCTTTATCGGTTTTAGATTATCCTATAAATAATGGATCTGTTGCTTTTAAAATAGGTTCGAGACTTAGAGATATACGTACTTCGTTGTTTAATACTTTAAAGGATATGGGTGTAGATGTTTCTAATATTGAGTATCCTCAAGATCGTTTGTTTGCGCAACAACAACCAGAATTAACTCAAGATGAACAAAAAAGTTTGTTTGCACAATTGCCTAGAGAGATAGAAAATTTAGAAAAACAAACAAGAGAGAACAAAAAAGATAAACAATTATTAAAGAATTTAAATAATTCGCAAGGTAAATTAGATGACGCTATCTTTGCAGGTCAAAATGTGTCTGCAAGTGCAAGGCGGATGGTAAGTACTATAAGAAACATTATGCAAACTGTTATTGATAAAGGTGATTTTGACTTAGATGAACTTGAGCAGCTAAAAGACCTTGCCCAGCAATGCAGACCCATGGTTCTTGCTAGTAATTCTGACCGTAACTTAAACTTGGATATGTATAATGCTGCGGTAATTGGGCCTTTAGATATTTTGATTCAAAAAAAATCTGTAAAGGCTTTAGATGTTAAGGATGGATTGTCTCTAGTGTCTTTTGCTATTGACGGCTTGTTAAGATTACAAGCTAATTTTAAGGCAACAACTTTTGAAAGTTTTTTAAGAAATGAAAATGATAGAACTATAAATTTTGCTTTAAAGGAAGGAGACATTTCTAATTTATATGTAGCCTTAACCTTTTCTAGACTTAATACAGTTTTAAATGATATGTGTGCGGTATACCAAACGCTTACAACAGATTTAGAAACGTCAGTTTCAAGTAGAATGGAAACAGGAATAATCTTAGAGAGATTGCGTTATTGGTTGCCTTCTGGCAGTGCAGCTAAAGAATTTGCAAGATTGGATTTGGTTAATGTAGTTGGTGACACTGTTGCAAAATTTCAAGAAGTTTTAAGAGTTGGGCAAGGCTATTCAGCCAGGATTACTTTAGAAAATATTAATAGTTTACAATCTGTACAGCTTGCTAAAAGCGATTATCAGCAAACAGTATTGCCAGAACGCGAAGAATCTGTTAAGGAGGAAACATCACAAGAAATACAGCAGCCACAAGTTGTCCAAGAGCAAGAAACAACACAGAAAATAAAGTCTGAAGAAGCAGTAGTACAGCAAACACAAGAATTATCCCAAACACAACCAAGAGAGGAGAAACCTAAAGAAGAACCACAAGCGACAACCCAAGAAGAACAAACATCAACAGAGGAGACAGAAGAAGGAATAAAGTCTCAAGAAGAAGAAAAAGAAGCAGTAATAGTTGAAGCAAAGCCTATTGAAGATCAAGATGAGAAAGTAAGACTGTTAGGGAGGTTAGATGTAGCAAATATAGATTTTGCAAAGATGTTAGGTGTTACTGGGAGTGATGATGAGGTAAAAAAGATATTGGAAGATGCCAAGAAGACGAGTTTTGTTAGTGATGTGCCAAAAACTAGTGAAATATTTAAGGAAGGCATATCAAGAGAAGAGTTAATTAAAAACTTGCTAGGTACAAATTACGAAGATGCAGTTAATATAGCATTAGCGCTTAAAAATCTAAATTTAACTGATCAAGAATTTCAAGATATTTTAAGTAAGAGCAAGGAAAGAACAAGCAGTGATTCTGATATTTTCGAGAATTTGAAATACAGTTTAATTGAAAAAGTTGAATCAGGTTTAATGGATAAGATAAGGGAGGGTAAAGATATAGAGGAGGTTCTTAAATTCCCTTTTCCGTCTTACGATATATTGCGACTAAAAAACATGTTAAGACTTGAAATAGTTAGGAAACAAGATGTTAAAAATTTAGCAAAGTCTTCAGAATTTAAAGTAGAAAGTTTTTTTGATGAGTTAAAAAAGATAATTGCCACAAAGGTGATAGATTCTAGACAAAAAGAAGTCTCTAAAGTTTTATCGCAAGAAGATATTAATACTGCAAATAATTTTATACAGCGTTCTGTTAAGTACTTAGCGCTTAATGAAAATCCAAATAATGTTGCAATGGCTATGTATGGGATAATGATATTATCTGATCTGTACGACAATTATGAATCAAAAAAAGATCTGCTAACAGAAGAAAATCTAAGAAACACTCTAAACAGTTATTTTCCTAATTTAATTGCAAAAGAGAGGATGGATAGTTTTTTTGAAAGTGGTATAGAGTTACAAGAATCGATTAAAAGAGCCACGGATTATCTTTTAAGCAACACTAATTATTTTGGATATATTAAGGTTGATTTACTGCAAAATAGAATATCTTTAAATCAAAAACAGATACTTTCAACAAGTGATAAAACAAAACTTTCTGAGAGAAAGGTTATATTAGAAAGATATGAGAAGATGTTAAAAGATAGATATAAAGAAGTTACTAAAAAAACAGCCGATACGTTAAATGAAGTATTAATAAAACAACCGTTTGATAAACTAGAATTTAAATTGTCTATGATTGCTGTAGATATTATGATAGCGCGTAACGATATAGCTAAAATAATAGATACTAAAGACGATTACGATTCTTTAAAAGCTAAGTTGCAAAGAGATGAAGATTTATTACGATATTTAACTAATCTTTCAGAGGAATCAGAGTCTTTGTTTTTATCATCAGAAGAGCAAGTAGATGAGATCAACAAAAAGATTCGTATTCTTTGTAACGATTCAACAGCCATACACGTTCAACTTATAGTCAGTGCAACTGAGAAAAGTGAGCAGTTTAAGGATGAGCAAGCAGTTTTTGCTGCAACAAAAGGTAAATCGCATATTCAAGAGTTTATAGCGTCTTTATCAATTGATAAATCACTGTCAATTGATACAGAGTTAGTATATGATGCTATAACAGATTTTTTGAAGGCTCCAAGAACAAAGGATACTAAACAATCTCTTATAAGCGTTTTAGAAGCAGAGATTTCTACTCCTAATAAAGTTAAATTCAAAGAAATCTCAGATAACTTTATAAGTGATAGTTCTAAATTTTTCCCAATGTTATCATTTATTGCAAATGATATTATTCAAAATGCTAAGGGAGATGTTTCTAAGTTAAAAAAAGCAGTATTTTTAAATGGTGTTTTTAATAACATGTCTATACAAATGAATGCATATAATGATTACATATATAGTTTAGCTGAATCATTAAACGCTTTAACAAAAGCTATGGATCAAACAGATCCTCAACGTTTAGAATTTGAGAAAAAGTTACAAGAGTTGCTTGTAATGGGGATTAGTGTTGCAGGTATAGATAGCGGTATTGTGCAGCCTGAATCTGCTGCGGAACATTTGGACATATTAGAAAAAGAAGAGAAGATATTACAAGGTTTAAGGAGTAGAGTTGCATTAGATGAAACTGTAGTTGTAAGAATTATAAGACAAAGAGAAATGCTTATAAAAAACTTTGTTATTACGCCTTTGTCTAAATTAGATAACTTACAAGAATCTTCTAAATTGAAAACATATCGTGGATTACTTTTAGCATACAATAAAGTTATTATTGCTATGTCAGATCAGAAATTGTTATCTGATTTATCTGATATTTTACCTGAAGAATATTATCGTACTTTAAGTGATGATGAACTTTTAAAGATTGTGCAAGGCAAAGACAAAGGTAGTTACGATAGACTAACTGCACTTAGTCAACTAAGATCAAGAGAAGTTAGTGTTTCTGATGGCTTTATAAGTGATTTGCAAGGAAGAGGGGTAGAAGTTGGAAAAGAAGATAAAGCAGAGGATATTAAAACAACTGTCAGTAAGATTGTAACAAGGTTAAATGTTTATGGGCAAATCACAAGTGAAGAAATGTCTTATTTAGAATCAATAAAAGGTAGTCAATTCTATCCTGGGAAAGATCTTGTCAACGCCATTAAACTAAACTTACAATTAGATGTACAAATGCCGATTGACTTTGCAAGCAAAGTTTTACAAGAAAGTGATTTTGAAAGGCTTATTAACGAAATTGCCAATGAAAAAGAACGTTTGACTAAGAACCATCCGAAGTTTGATGAACCTGATGATATTAATTTTAAATATGCGGTGTCGATAGTAGATAAAGCTTTAGCAAGTCTTTCTACTGAACAAGAATTAAAATCAAATCTTTTAGAGTATGGCTATTTTTATGTTACTAAGTTTTCAAAAAATAAAGATAAATTAATAGCTTTTCTCCGTGATAAGAACAATAATATAAGATATAGGTTATATGCTTACGGATATTTAAAGGCAATGGGAGTAAATACTTTAGATGAGCATGTACAAAGTTCTGAATTTCTTGCAGAAGTTAGAAATATGTTGGAAAGTAAGCGCTTGAAAGTTGGATCTAATTATTTTGATTTAAGAGCGTGTGAGATAGGTATAAACATAGTTGCTAGTGCAGAAGTTTTTAGTAGAGCTTCCACTACTATTGATGCAGTTAAATTGGCAGAATATAATAGTTTTAATAAAAAAACTTATGAAACAATAATGGAGTCTAATTTTGTAGGTTTATTAGCTGGTCGTTATGAAAATGCACGTTCTGGTTTAAGTTTTACATTTGCTAAGGGTAATGATGAAGGTTTAGATATGCATGAAAGAATGTACAGGAGAATAGCACATGAATTAGGACATAGACAGCTTTATGCACTTGGAATATACGGTACAGAAGCTAAATCTTCATCAATGTTTCATGAATTTTTTGCGGATATTGTTGCAGGGTCGTTTATGTCTAAGTTTTTAGGAAGAAAAATTGAGCAGATTATAGCTGACAGATCTAGCATGCAACAACCTTATAAAGTGTTTTCTAAAGAAAGATTGGCAGAGTCAGCAGCTGATGAGGGACATGATGCAGCAAGAGGGTTAATTAATAGCATTAAAAAAGCATTTGATTTAGCAGGTAAAGTAATGAATTATGAAGCTATACTTGCGCTTTCAATTCAAATATCTCAAGAAGTGCAAGGAGAGGGCTTATTCAAAGAACAACAAGAAGAAAATTTAGCTAAGAAGATTGTAACTGCAGTTGCATTAGCTACAGCTGATGTTACTGTTAAAGAAGAAGATAAAGGAGAATTTCTATATCAATTTGTAAAAGGAGAGAAGGTTAAATTTGAAAATTTTCAAGAAGAAAAAGAGGTTTTTGGAGTCGATGCTAAAGGGCAAAAAGCTTTATTCTATTATTTAGTAGCAAAACATGAGAAATTTTTAACCAAAGGCACCTTTTTTTTAAACTCTTTAGAAAAAGAAGAAAAAAAGTTTATAGAAAACTATCGTAAAGATGATATTGTTCCAATAACTAGCGCTTCAAGCATGCCTGTAGTTCAACCAATTATGCCACCTGTTTTAGCTCCGTCATTTGACAATCCTCTTACTGCTAAACAAGTGCCTAGTGTTAGCGAAACAGCAAGTTCTAGGCATTCTGTTTTATGGTATATAGGAATAAGTATTGTAACAGTCGGGATTTATTGGGGATACAGGTATTATATATCCTATAAACAAAGACTAAAAGAAATGTTAGAAGATGTAATAAAAGAAGGTTCAACTGAAAAAATTGATAAGAAGTTTGATTTTATAGATATGGCTAATTTTAGAGAACAGCTCTTAGGACAGCTTAAAGAAGATACGATGAATACGGATGTTGCATATAAGCAATACTATGGTCATAAAGAGCAGCTCGCACGAGTTGATACGTTTGTGGCAAAGCATTCTACTGATCAAGAAATACGATCAAAATACAGAGGCAATGCCAAATATTTTAGTGTTATAAGAGCTTCTAGCAACATAAGCGAGTTAATACAGATTGTACAAAACAAAAGTGAAGGTATCCAGTACAGATTGTATGCTTACGGATATTTAAAGGCGATGAACATAAATAGTTTGGATGATTACGTCAAAACACAAGGATTTTTTGATGGAGTTAAAGATATATTGAAAGCCAAAACTTTAGACGTAACAACGAATTATTTTGACTTAAGAGCAGCAGTTATTGCTATTAATTTAATAGCAAGCACTCAGGTGATGCAAGAGTTAGATTATTATGCAAAAGACAAAATGAAAAACGCTGAGAAAGAAACGTATCAAATGGCGTTAGGGGCAAATTTTGTTTCTGGCGATAGTTTTAATGCAAATAGTAATTTAGATTTTATTGCAAATTTAAAAGGCTTAGAAGATTTTGGTAAAAATTCTTCAGAAGCTTTATACACAGTGATAGCACACGAATTGGGGCACAGATATTTGTTTAGTTTAGGTTTTAATACAGGAACAAAAGCAAAAGCTATGTTTCATGAACAATTTGCAGATACAGTCGCAGGTGTATTCAATGTTTCTTTATTTGGAAAGGATATATCATCAGAATCGTTTATAGCAAGTCAAAAAAAGACCTTTAAAGCTTTTGCATCTGATACAAAAAGAGAGGAAGCAGCGCAAGAGGAGCACTATGCTGCTAGATGGTTAATGAGATCAATCAAAGCAGCAATAGGCGCTGTAGGCAAACATTTTAATTTTAGTGCAATGTTAAAAGCATCCGTTCTTTTAGCAATGACAGCTATTACAACATTGCAAGGTCCTAAATTATTTGATTTTGGACAGCAGGCTGCAGTAGCAAGAGAAGTAATTTTTGGCGTATCTAATGCGATGGAACAAATTGACTCTACGTTTGATAAAGGAGAGTTTATATATAAATTTATAGAGCAAGAAGGTGTTAATTTTAATAGTCTCAAACAAATACAAGCAGTTTTTGGAACTAATCCTATAGGTAAGGATGCTTTATACAATTATTTGATAGCATTACATAAAAAAACGGATTGTTTAATACACGATACTTTTTTTGCTCAAGCAAAACAAGTATTAACCAAACAAGAAATAGATAGATTGGCTGGCTATCTTACTCAAGAAAGGGCCGACATTATAAATACAGATGCAGAGTTTGGATCTGAGGTTGTAAGGAAAAGGATTTTTGCAAAAGATAAAGCCATTGCTGTTCTTGCAAGTGACGAATTTATGCAAAAAAATTTTCAGCAAGAGAAAGAATACTTTCAAGCTCTAAAAGATAAAGAATCTAAGAATGAAGAAGCTTTGTTAAGTTATATTCAAGACGAAAATTTAGGTATACATAACTATGCCAAAGCTATTTCTTTAGCGTTACGAATAGAAGATGGGCAAGGAACGTCAACAGAAGATTTAGCATTTTTAAAAGCTAATTACCCATCTAAAGCACTTGTAGGTGTTGTTAAAATCAGTATAGATAAATTTTTGAAATCCCAAATAAATAATAGGAAGTTCTCTAAAATTTTAGAGCAGGTTGGAAAAGTCCTTAATGAAAGAGATTTACAGCAAGTAGGGCAGTATTTCAAGGAAGGTTTTGATGGTGCAGAAAAATTCAAATATATGAATATTTTATCACCAACACTTGCACAACAAGAAGGAAAATCATCTTTCGAAGGAATTATGACTGAGGTTGACCAAAAAGAAAAAGACAGTCAGGGTACATTTGTTGCTAAGCTAGATTCTCAAATGCCAGCTTTTAGCGGGGTAGAGGCATCTGCTGTTACAGGCAGCGCAGTAGACACAACAACAAGAAAGACGTTGAAATCTTATTTTAGTATTAGTCAGAAGTTGAAAAAAGGTGTATCGTTTGGAATGTCAGTAGGGTTAACAGGAGGGATAGTATATTTGGCGTTGTCAGCTACAGGTATCGGTGGAATAATAGCCTTTTCTATAATAGCATTAATAGGGTTAGTTTTTTCTGTAAGGAGTCTCATAGATTTTGTTAAATCTTTCAGGGACATAAAAACTGTAGAGCGCCCTGTTGTTGAGGTTGAAAGAGATTACGTTGACGATATTGAAAACATGATAAAATCTACTTTAGGCAGTTCTTATGACACTAAAAAACTTGCAAATCAAATACAAGAATTTCAGGCCTCAAACACTGATGTAGCACTTAGTAAGGATGTTTTAAAACTTTTTGGAATTGATGAAATTGCTGCAGAGAATCTATCCCAAAGCTTAGCCAAGTATAAATTCCCCTTAAATGCAAATGCTCCTAGTTTAACAATTACAAATTTACATAATAGCAATTACCCTGACGTTGTTTTTGCAAGGCAAGCAGCAGGAGTTTTAGGTATAAGTATCCCAAAGCTTAATAGAATGATAAATGATACTGTTGCTTCAAATACTGTGACAGATCCATTAAATGCTAATTATTCAAGCTTTAAAAAACAGTGGCAAGATTTAAGGTATAAATTAGAAAATGAAATGGCTATAAAAGTGCTTGAAGGTTTAAGAAAAGGGGAAAGTGTAGACACATTGATAAGGAATAATCTAGCATTAAATGAATTATTAGTACTTAAAACTTTAAATGTTTCAACACAAGAAATGCAAACAGCACTGCAACAATACAATCCTCAAGATTTGACTGATCTTATAACAGGAATTGTACAAATGAAGTATAAGTATCAGAAAGAGACATCCAGGGCAATAGCAACAAGTCTTAAATCATATCCTACAGATTTAAATTTTGCATTAGCTCAAGGAACATACTTAAAACCAGAAACAGGTCTTTTTGGATTAATGATTGACAAAGATAAGTTGGCGTCAAGAAGAACAGAATATGCAAAGCAGTTGTCATTATTTTTAGCAAAAGAGGGAATTAGTGATCAACAGAGGCATGAGGCATTAAGTCAGTTAGTAAAAGTGTATATTGAAATTATTAAAAATGAAGAAAAAAAATATTCTGTAAGTGAAATTCAAAATGCAAACACAAATCTGGCAAGGACCATGAGTCAATATTTACAATCTATAACAGTAAAAAATATTACTCAAGTTCAGCAGCATTATAGTGTTTTGGAAAATTTTGCTAAAAATCCAACAGCTCTAAATTTTAGAGATTTAACCAGTTTGGAAAATTCTTTAATAGCTTTAGAAGACGCGTTAAGTAAGGAAATTAAAGAAAGTGAGCAAAAAGAAATAGTAAGAGAAATAGCGGTTAAATTAAGAGATAAATCTCAAATTTCAAAAGAAGAAATAACATACTTAGAATCTCTAAAAAATAGTGCTGCTTATCAAGGAGACGCTCTTGTTGAGGCCATAAAGATAGATTTAGAGCTAGGAAAAGCCATTTCCTTAGATTTTGCAAGCAAAGTTTTAAGAGAAGACCAATTAAACCAACTGGCAGATTATTTTACTAAGCTTAGAAAAGATTTGTTAGAAAATTATGCTCCTGCGTTTTCTACAGACCAGGAGAAGATTTACAGAGATAGACTTACAGTCTTAGATAACGCAATCGCTGCTATTTTATCTGAGGAAAAACTGCGACAAAAGTTTCCTACAGATTATCAGTATTTTATTGTTACAAAATATTCTAAAAACCAAGCTAAACTGACGCAAATTTTAAAAGATAACAGAAGTGAGCTAAAAGCAAGGTTGTACGCTTACGGGTATTTAAAGGTTATGGGAATAAATGACCAAGACGATTATACCCAAAGTGAACAAATGCTCAGCGCTATAAAAGATATGCTAAAGGATAGAAAGTTACAAATTGGCAGTAATTATTTTGATTTAAGAGCCTGCGAGTTAGCAATAAATATAGTTATAAGTAAAGAGGTTCTGACTAAAGCTTCAAAAAATGTAAACATGGCTCAGTACAATGAAGAGAACAAAGATACATATGGATTAATAATGAGTTCTATTTTTGCTCAAGAGGGGCTTATAGCAAATGCTCATTCTGGACTAGTTTTTGAAAAGAGAAGTTGGTTTAATAAGTTTATTGATAAAGTAACAGGAGTAGACGAGTATGAAGATATTTATCAGATTATAGCGCATGAATTAGGTCACGACCAGCTTAGGGCCTTAGGAGTAGACGGTGAGTCCTCATCTGTATCGATGTTTCATGAGTTTTTTGCAGATACCGTAGCTGGATTGTTTATTTCTAAATCGTTAAAGCAAAGTGTTAATAAGTTGTTTTCATCAATTATGTATTTATGGTTTACGGCTATAAAAGCGTTTAAAGTGTTTTCTAGAAGCGAGCAAAAAGAACAATCAGAAGAGCATGCGTCGGCAAGAGGTTTAATGAATAGTATAAGGTCTGCATTTCAACAGACAGGGAGGATAGTAGGTTTTGACGTTATAATGGAAGTATCAATAAAAATAGCTTCCACTGCAGAAAGAGAAGGTTTGTTTCAAGTAGGTAAACAATCCGAATTATCCAGAAGGATTGTAGAAGCAGTTGCATCTGCAGTAGCAGAAAAAGATAACACATTTTCTAGAGGAGATTTTTTATATAGATTTATGCAAGAAGAGGACGTGAGTTTTGAAAGTTTAGAAGATGCAAAAGCAGTTTTTGCAGATAAAGACGGCAATTTGACACAGCAAGGCCAAAAAGATTTAGCAATTTATTTAATGGCAAAACACGATAATTTATGGTTTTTCCGAAAATGGGGAAGTTTGTACCAAGAAGAAAAGAGCTATCTAGAAAGTTATTTAAGCACTCATGAAGGACTAGTAAATGAATACCAAAATGGTAAAAATTCAGTAATGGAAGCAAAAGTAGTGCCTACAACTGTGTCTGTAGCTACTACGGCTTTTTATGCTATAGGTATTATAGTTACAGTAATTGTTCTTGTTGGATTAATTGCATTTGGGATGGCACCACTAGTTGCTATTGCTATATTATGTAAAGTTGTTATGGCTATGGGGATCACAGCATTTGTTATAAATATTGGAAAAACAATATATTTTTCTAAATTCTTGTCCGGCTACTCGGGTTGGGCAATTGCTGGAGCACTGGTGGCAGTAATAGCAGGAGTTTTATCGTTTACAGTTATTTTTGGTGCGATTGCTAGTATTGCTATATGGGTAGTTGTTGGCGCAGTTGCACTTGCAAGCATTATAGGGCTTATAATTGCAGCATATAGATGGTATAAATCTTCAAGAGCAGAAAGCAAACGCACAGAAATGGAAGACTTGCAAGCAAGTGGTGGTGTTCCTCCTAGTGGTATTGCTGCCCCTGCCCCAGTTCCTGTTCCTACCATGCAAGAATCTGTTGCTAGTGCGAGATTTACCTCTATTAGGGCAGGGATACTAGCATTTTTTAATACTGGTGGTTTTGTGACGCTTGTAGTTTTATTGTCTTTAAGTGTAATAACAGGCGTTGGTGCTATTGTTGCAGCAGCTATTGTAGCCTCTATCCTTGCAATTATTGGTGTTATGTCTATACTGTCTTCAATATATGAAAGCAATCAAAAAAAGGTTATAAAAGATTTAGAAAAATCTGGAGCTCCATTGCCAGAACAAGAAAGCAGGCATGTGTTTGCTAATTTGGTAAGGTCGCTCCCTCAAGAAACTGCAGTTAAGTTTGTGCAAGCTGTTTTTAATAATGTAAATTTAGCAAACGGTTATTTGAATCTTGTGTCTAGTGCAAATGGGCAAGATGATATTGAAACTAATGCAGATATTATAAATGCTCTCAATAATGCTATGGTAAATAATAATAGTGTGGTTATGGAAACTACAGATACAGGCAAAATACTTTTTTCTCCGTATATTGTAAGCACATTGCTTAATAACCCCATAATGCTTAGAGTTGTTGTAGAGCACGAACTACACCATTTAGAATATGCAAATGCAAAAGGCGGACTGTTAGGTTTTATACACAGATTTTTGCCTGGGTTAGAAGAGTTTATAGTATCTTTTAGAAATGTTTTCAGATGGTTTGGCGCAAAGTTACAAGATCGTTGGAGGACATTAAGGGGTAATGTCCCAGTTGTTTGGAACTTGCCTGAAGGCTTAGCTCTTGGTGATGTTTTAATAAATAAAGTAAACGAGCAAGGGTTTATAGAAGCTCCAAACATACAAACTGGTCATGTACAGCTTGCTAATGGAAGAAGAGGAACACTTAGTTATAGAGTTACAAGAAATGGGCTTGAAGTGCCTAATTTTGAGTTTGGCAAAACAAGGTTTTTAGCAAAAGATATTGGTGATGTTGAGATTACGTACACTTTTACGCCAGATGTTTATACTTTATCTTTTGCAACAAATGATGCTGACGCTACGCCAACACAGATTGAAATAAAAGACGGAGAAGCTTTAGAAGTTGATGCTGTAAAAGCTTTACCACAAAGAAAAGGTTATGAATTTAGTGGATATAAATACGTAAATGCTCAAGGTCTAGTTAGAACTATTACTAATCAAGAAGTGTTGGAAGGATTTGATATACCTGCATCTGATATTACTGGAGATTTAAAGCTGCAAGCTTTATGGACTCCAGAACGTAGCGATATAGTGTTTGTTGACGAAAATGGAACTGCAATTAGCACAGTTTCTGGTGCTGCAATTACAGGCCAAAATGTACGTGTACAAGGTTTGGGGAGAGGTAGAGGTGTTTTACGTGGACTTGGCGCGCTTGTAGGAATACGTACAGGTGTTGAAACTACAAAAATAGCATGGAAATTTGATGAAGGTATAGCTGCTCCTGAAAGGCTGCCTGTAGAAATTGATGTAAACGCAGCTTTACAAGCGCCTCTGATAGCAGAAGGCAAAGTAAAGTTAAAAGACGGTAGGTTTGGGACTGTACAACGTGTAGTTAAAATTGATGGTAAAGAAGTAGATAATTTCCAGTATGGACTAACTCCCGTTACAGGTGCGCTTAGCGTTGAATATACTTTTACGCCAGAACAATACAACATTAATTTTGTTGCAAACGGGGCAGACAGCAACACACAGGTATCTATAAAAAATGCTGTATCTGATGATAAAGCTTATCATGTAGAGGGTGTGTCAACAAAACAATTGCCAACTAAAGCAGGGCATCTCTTTAAAGGGTACAGTTATACGAATAAAGACGGTGTAACTTTAGATGTTAGTAGGCTTGATGTTGTAAACGGGTTTGATATAGATGCTAAAGGTGTTGCAGGTGATATTAATTTGGTGGCTCGATGGGTAAAAATAGAAGAAGCTAAAGAAGAATACGAAGTTGAATTTGCTAATGCAAGTGCGGCAAGTAAGATAATAGATAACGCTACAGTAAAGACTGCTGTATTTGGAGAGCCTTACACTATAGATCACAACTTAATAGCAAAAAACATAACGTCTTTAGAAACAGAAAATTGGAAAGTTAAAGGGTACGTTGTATCAGTTAACGGTGTGGATATTATGAACGTTAAATTAGACAATAAAGATAACATTAGTGATATTACACTGCCAGTACAAGAAGTTGTTGGTAAAATAAGTGTACGTTTTTTACGTAATCCAAAAGTTACGTTTGTGGATAAGTTTGCAAAGACGTCAAAGCAAGTGGCAGTAGAGACAGATTCTTCATATACGAAAGAAGATCTTGGCAAAAAGGTTGATGCAAGCTTCCTTCAGACAATGGGAAAAGACACCCACTGGTCTAGAAGTGATGGCAAAAGGTTAACGGCTCCGATAACAGAGCCGGTTACTTTTACATATTCTACAGAGTTTCATGATATAACAGATTACGAAACTAAAGGAGCAAAGCCTAGTGTAAACATCTTGGTGTTTATTGGTAAGGGTATAGTTAGCATAACTAAAGGGATATACAATATTATAACAACGTCTGCACCGGTAAGCATCAAAACGGTGATTAAAACTGCCATTAAAAGTTTAACTTGGAAAGAGGGTATAAGACTTGTTTTTTGCGGACTTGTTATATTTAGCTTGATCCCATTACTTGGAATGGTTGTTGCGTCAGGATTGTTGAGCGGGTTTCTGGTGTTAGTTCTTGTTGTAGCAGTAGCGATAATAGCGGTTACTTTAGTATTGCCTATTGTTGAGGGATACTTTACAGCAGCAAAGGAAAAGGCAGAGGCAATGCAAAAAGAGGCAGATCAAGCGCAGGCTACAGCAGAAACAGAACAGGAAAAAGCAGATTTGGTTCAGAAGAAAACAGAGGCAGCGCAAGAAATAGAAAAATTCAATTATTATTTAGAGGTGCTTAATTTTGTAAAGGATTTAGTAAACCCAAAAGCAGGCACATCAAAAGCCGTTAGTGTAGCAAAAGTTATCACATACATTGTTATGACTGCAATTGTTGTACTTGGTTTCTTATCTTTTGCATTTGGTGTTGTGTTGACTTCTGTTTGGTTTGTTGTTGCTGCAAGCGTTGTTTTGGCAATTGTGGTCTTAGCCGCAACGATTTTTTGTATTGTAAAGTATAACACAAGTGTAGCGTTTAAGACGTTTGTAAAAGTTATATTAGATCTCTTTAAAAGTGGCAATTTAGGGTTTAAGGCATCTGTGGTAGGAGGTCTGCTTCTTTCTATAGGTGCATTTGTTGCATTTTTTGTTGCGCCTATTGCGTTTATTTTTAGTTTATTACTGTTATTGGGTTCTCTAATCTCACTGTTTGCAACGGTAGCGTGGTTTTTTAGTAGTAATTACAATATGGATAGGATAGATCAAAGTATCAGAAAAAATTTGATAGGGATTTTTGCTGATAAAGACAACCCGCATCTTGAAAGAATTACAATGTTGCTTGGCGCTATAGAAGAAGCGAAAAAAGGTACGACTGCAAAAAATTCTTTGCTATTACTTTTATCAGTTATAGGGTATAAGAATATTTTTAAACAAATAAAGCAGGGAGTGATGAATATTAAACTTGGCGACATATTAAGTATGCCTAAAGCGCTGTACAATGCTATATTTCATCCAGACCCTGAAGTTGTAAAAGCTATGGTCCTTATTGGCAAAGGTGTTGCAGTCTTTGCAAAGCCGAAAGTGATGACAATTGCAAAAACAATTAAAGATTACAGTTACGGTGTAGCTGGTAAAATAAAAGGTGTTGCTGTAAAGTATGCAAACAACATTTATGACGCTTGGACAAACATTGCTACATCTTTAGATGCTGTCCCTACAAAAGAAGGTTTTAAGTTTGATGGGTACGAAATTACAAGCGAAAACTTGGACATAAAAACCATAATTACTGCAGAACAGGCAAATACGGATTTTGCTGTTCCTGCTGATATGGTAAACGGGAAAGTAACTATAAAAGTTCGTTGGAAACCTAATATATCGATTAATACAGGAGACGGAACCAGGAGTAGGTTAGGGTCTAGCACAAAAGACTCTTTAGAAGCAGATGCAACCAATGGAGTTGTAGATCTTAGCAAGTATGAGGGCAGACTTACTCCACCTGCAGGGTATGATTATGGGAGTTTGTCATGGACGAGTACTTTATTTCCAGGGAAGACGTTTGCTAGTAATGAGAAAGTTAATGTTGACAAGCCAGGTTCGTTTACACCAAACTGGAAACCTTTACCACAGGTGAGAGTTTCCATTGGCTCTGGCAATTGGAAAGATAGAATAGAAGGAGACACTTCAACTCAAAGAGAGGTGCAAGTTGTTGCTAATACTCTTGGGGGAGCTGATGTTAATTTAAAAAAACTTTCAAAAGAATTGCAATCTCCACAAGATTGTGATCCTAACAGCTTGTACTGGGTTACAGATGATACAGACTTGTCAACTCATATTACAAATAGTATAGTTACAGCAACTCAAAACACGACATATATTCCTCGTTGGAAAAGGTTGTGCGATGTGGGGAAGGTAAAAATTCAAACTGGAGAGGGTAGTGTTGTTAATCGCGCAAAAGATGGAAGTATTAGTCTTGCTAGTATTAGTAGGGACTTAAATATAAAAACGCCTGTAGGGTTTAAAGAAGGGTCTTTATATTGGACTTCAGATATAGATCCAACAAAAAGATTTACTGGTAATATCAATGCAGAAGATGCAAAAAATATTTCAGTTTTAACACCTCATTGGATAGAAGATCCACTATATCAAGACAATTACAATATATTCTCAGAAGAAGAATATACAGACATGGATGCTGCCCTTAGTAGTCATCCAGTAAAGTTTTTTTCTGGTGTTGCAGAAGGGGAAATGGATAATGTTAAATGCTTGCCGTCGAGTTTGGCCAGTGGTTTTTCACAATCTGACGGCGGGTATACATTCCCTGGATTTACTAATTCTTGGCTTGGTATGCGTAAATATTGGACGCCAGAACGTCCTGGGTATAAATTTGTTGGAGTTAAGGTAGAAGCTAAAAATAGAAAAAATGAAGTTCTTAAGTCTTGGAGTTTTGAAGCTAATCCAAATGGCACAATGGATGCTTTTAATATAGATAGTTTTTATGCCCTAGGACCTTTAGAGATTTCAATGATGTGGATTCCTAATGAAGAGCTTGAAAAACAAAAGACAGAGGAAAAGGGAAAACAAGAAGAAGAAAAAGCTACTCAGGAAGAATTAGTAGCAGAATTAAAAACAGAAGAAGAAAGAGCTGGTAAAGCAAAAGAATTAGCAGAACAGAAAATAATAGAACAGGAACAATCAGAGCAAGCAAGAATATTAGCACAGCAAAAGACTGAACAAGAAAGTGTAGGAAAAATAATTCCCTTACAAGCAGATATTGGTATTATGAAGTTAGTAAAGGATGGTTTAACATCAAAAGATTTTCCTATTAAGTTTGGCCAAGATTTTCATTTCCCTGGTCTAGTTGAAAGAAGTTATTTAAATCAGTTTGGCATTTTTGGTAGCAGAAAATGGATGCCCAAAGTTGATGGATTTGATTTTAATGGTTTAAAAATAACTATTGGCGGTAAAACAAGAATTATTAATAGACAAGAAACAATGAATGGTTTTGATATAAAAAAAGAAGACTTAGAATATAAAGATATAGGCTCTGAAGGATTAATAAAAATAAGTCTTCTGTGGCAAAGAAAAGGAACAAAACAGAAATCGCAAGAAACTGCTTCTGAAACCTCTATTCAAGCTACGCAAATAGCAAGTGTTTTAGCTGCAGATATGGCTAAAATGACGATGCCAGATAAGTTAGTTCAACTTCCTCTTATGGCAATGTCTAAACTTATGACGAATATAAGTGAATTTGAAACTTATCAAACTGAGCAAATTAAAATAGCTCAAGAATCAGTAAATAGCCTAAATTATTATATGGAAATTGACGATTCTTCAGTACTTAACAAAATTACTAACAGTTTACCATTTGATATAAAAGAAGCGTTTGGCCAAAATGTATCTATTATTGAAAATAATGCTCCTGGCGTAGTTATGTCATTTGATCCTAGTGATGGCAAGATACATGTAAATTATAAGATGCTTAGAGCGATGTTTTTTGACGAGCAGGGTAATATTAAGAATCAGGATTTGTTGGAAGTGTTTGTAAAGCACGAACTTAGACATAAAAAATATGCTACAGAGCAAAATCAGTTCTCTAAAATGGTACATAGTATTGACGAGTTAGAAGAGTTTGTAGTATCTATGGGTGATATATACGATTGGTCAAAACTTCATCCAGAAATTACAAATCTGCAGGCAAATTATGAAGAGGCAATAGCGTTTGTAATGTCAGACCCTGCATTGGTTGCTATAGCGGCTAAAGTTGGCAGGCAAGAAGCATTTAATATAGCGCAAACGCAAAGTAGATTGTACTATAGAGAAATTGAAGATCAAGTAATAAGTCTGTTAGTGCCAACTTATGCTCAAGAGCCTACCATGTTTAACAATGTGGATATGAAAAAATCCCCTCGTTTGATAGTGGTTAATAGTCAGATAGGTGCAGGCTCTGCTGAACTTGGTCAAGCTCAGGTATTTAAAGATGGTGGCTACTCAACAGCATTAATTGAGCGTTTGCCGCAGGGTAGTAGTGTGGAAAGTTATCGTATACCTGTAAGCGCAACTTTTAGTGCAAGTGGACAAGAAATGATATACGATGTTTATGTAAGAGAGGTAAATAGCGTGCATGTAATAGGATTAAAATTAAAAGAAAATATAAATAAAGAATTAGATACCGCAGAAAACTATGCAAAAGCAGTATTAACTTTTACGAGGGATGTAAACACTAACAGCGTACTAAGAAAAGAATTTAATACATTAAAAGGGAAAGCATCACAGATGTACGGAATAAGTAGCAACTTAGAAATAAATTCTAAGGGAATATCAATGATGGACTTTTCTGGGCTAAGCAGCAATGGAGAAACAATAGATGTTAACAAAAAGCTTGAAGGAACAACACAACAACAAGGACAGTCATTGGCAACAGAATGGTTATCTCAAGAAGATTTAAAAGGTGTTTACATAGCTAATGATTTAGAAATATCACAAGGGACGCTGCAAACAATAGATCAAGATATAAAAGCTGAAGAGATATTTAAGTTAGATGAACCAGAGAAATTCTATCAAGTAAGCATAAGCGCAGGAAAGTTAGAGTCAAAATTCATAGAAAGAGCAGTACGTGTTAAAATGGAACAAGGGGCAACAGCAATAATATTAGATGTAGCAGGAGACATTAATATTGGAAATAAACAAGTAACAGATAGATTGCTAACAGCGTTGACTGCTATCCACAGTTTAGGTTTAAAAGCAGTAATGAAAGTGGATATGAACAAAGTATATGCTTCAAAAGGAGAAATATTTAGAAAATTGTTTGAGTTAGGTTTTGACGGTATCAATATGGATGGACAACAAGAAACTGATGTTACAAAATTAAAAGAAGTGTTAGATTTATTAAAAGTAGCTTCTGAAAAATATGCAATTGGAGCAAGAAATGCAATTCAATTGAAAGATGAAGAAGTTAAAGAAGCTTTAAAAAATAATTTGGGGCAAACAGGGTTTGAAGGATATAATATATTGGTGGTTACAGAAATAAATGATACAACAGGGGAAATGAAAGTAGAGGCATCTAAGATGCAAAAAACTTTGAATAAAGGATATGATAGGGCAAGAAAACTGGGAGAAATGCAAATACAAGTAAATGCATCTAATTTAGGTGCTATGAGTGGATTGTTAACAACAAAAGCAGAAATAATTACGGCAGGACAGATAAGAGAAGCTATAAATCAAGCAGGTTTAAATCAAGAAGTTGTAAAACATATAGATAAACTTCTAAAGGAGACTACAACGCAAGAGCAAGGTACAGCAAAAGTACTGGAGACATTGGGATTTGCAAGAGGATTGGTGGAAGCTTCATTAGTAAACAGATATATGAATGCATTTGATTTTACTCAAGAGACTTATCAAATGAATAGTGTAACAGATAGGCAAGCATTAGGGGTGGTGTTGACAAAGGCATATTTAATATCCTCTGAAAGTTTTGCAAGCAAAGAGGCATTACAACAATATTTTAAAGAAGCGGAAAATACAATGATAGAAGAATCACAGTCAGCTACATTTGAACAACAAAGAGTAGTTATGGCAGGCTATGTAAATTCAGTAGTAAGTCAGATAGAATTAGAAGGGTTGATAGAAACAAAAGAAACAGAAAAAATGCAAATAGCTATCAGTATAGCAGTATTAAATGATTCAATAAATAAAATATCATTTAATAGAATTGTTGAAGATGCTAAACGTAGAACAAAGACTTCAACTAATGCTGTTAAGAGTATCCTTGGCGCTGCGTAATTGTATCACTTTACTTGTGTTAAACTCCCGTGAAAGTTGCTATCAATGCATCAACGATAATAGAACAAAAAAGAGCTGATATACAAATATATAGCAGCTCCTCTTTGTTTTTTAGTTTTTTAAATATATCTTACATTTTCTAAATTTTATAGGAGAACTTAAGCAAGCCAGACATGGAGTTGCCAGCCTTACCATCAGCATATTTTGCAGAAAGGTCAATACCAATGTTTTTGTAAGAAGTGTTAAACCCAGCTTCAATAAGTCCTCTACC
>JAIRXS010000012.1 GCA_031268145.1 Candidatus Endomicrobiellum siamense | reverse complement strand
ACTCATCAACATCTTGCGGTATAGGTCCCCAGCCGCTCATAGATGATATCTCATCTTTCACATTATAATTACTAATTAATACTGCCCCTGTTGTTATCGCTTTCTTTGATGCTCCTGGTAGTGCAATACTTGATGCTTTATTCATTTCTCCAGGATTTTGTAGTCTAAACTTCCCTATACCAAAATCTCCTATTATTATATCTAAATAATCAACTGTGTCAGAAAGTCTCATAATATTTAACGTTAAAGTATCTCCAACATTAGCAAGAAAGTCAGAGGGACTATTAAAAGACACAAAAGGACTTGCATTTAACTTAAAGACACTGATGTTTGTTCTTTGGTTAGTGAGTTGATAGGTATAATTTGCATGAAGTCTCTGAAAGCCTGATCTTGTAATTATTATATTAAATGGTGAAGCACCTGACACTTCAATATTTAAGTCTCTTGTTCCGTTGGGAAATAACATATTATTGGTGCCGGATTCTTTTTCTAAACGGAAAGATGATGTATTATTGGCATAGTTTCCAGCTATTACACAAACTGTTATTGAACTATTTATACATTCATCTAAAAACAAACTTAATGGATCACTACCTGATAAGGAAACCCCTAAATTAGTATTTACCATGTTGTTTGAGGCACTAACAAGCGAAATACTTTCACTTCCAAAATAGCCTATCATTGCATGACTACTAGCAGTAGACCAACTAAACCCCGACAAATCATATATCAAATAAACCTCAGCTTCTGGTGCCATCTCATGAAAAGCTTGTGCCATACCAGTTCCATGACCACCACTACCAGGAGTAGGATTTTCAGGCATCAGCGTATGTGTTCCAGAAAAGTCAAAAACTAGGGCATGCTCAGGTTTAACAAAATCTAAAGATTTCCATCCTTCCCAAGCATTATCCAAAATGGCACATTTAATACCTTTGCCTTTATAACCTGCAGCATGATACTTTGTTACATTAGTTAAATCCGTAATTTGACTACCAAAAATAACAGAACTAAAAAATGTACTAAAGACTACTATAAAAGCTAAACTACTACCCCCCCCCCCATAAATATGCTTTTATTTTATAACGTTTAATACACCTAATAATATCTTTATAAATCAGCATCTTGTTACCCTATTAATTCCTTAAATCCTATCTTATCTATAATCTTTATCTCTTTTGCCTTTTCTATAATGTATTTGTAATTTTTATGATAATTCCAAAAAGTATATTGTTATTCTTAATAGTTTGAGCTTTTATTGTAAAGTTTTGAAAATGTTCTATAACTTTATCATTTAAATTTTGATTTAAAAAAGAAACAATTTTTATAAGTACTGTATTAGTTGAACTTTCAAAAATATGATTATTTATTTTAAAGTTTTCTTTTAAAAAAATTTTAGTATCATCATAAGCATATACAATTTGTTTAAACGAATTTAAAATTATTAAGGCTAAATTATTTTCTTTCTGTTCATTTTGAATATATTTAATAATTTCATTTAAACTTTTATTTTCTTGTAAAAGTATTTGCATTTTTTTGAATTCTTTATCTTTTTGTTTTATAAAAATATCTGTAATTTCATTGTAGTTATTATCGGTATAGTCTTTTAAGTATTGGTCTTCTAAAGATTTTTTTATTCTGTTAAATGGAAAAAGTATTATTAACTTTGCAAGAAAATAAAATAATATAAGTATTAGTATAGTGCTGCTTATTGATATGGTAAAATATCTTATTTGCCAGTATTTTGCATTTTCTAATGCTTTTTTTATAGAAACAATGCAACATAATGTATAATCTGAAATTAACGGTTGCGATATTAATAAAATTTCAATATTGTCTGTTTTTTGAACAGTATATGCTTTTTTAGTTATTGCTGTATTATAAATTTGAGAATTTTTTTCTTTATCCCACTGGCTTGTGTTATTATGCATGAGAACTTTATTTTTTGAATCTAATATAAAACAAGATATAATATTTTCTAGTTTTAAAAGGTTTTCAATGTTTATAATAAGATTAATATCGTCTTGATTCTCGATAGCTTTGTTGAAGTAAGGCAGTAGAGCATTTATTTGAGCTTTAATTTTTTCTGTTTCTAGAAATTGAAGTTCTTTTGCTTTATTTTTTGAGATTGTAATAGTTAGAGGATAAAAAACCACACATAAAATTATAAACAAGAAAAATGATAAAAATATAATATTTTTCTTCATCAGATAATTATATCATAAAAATATGAAAACAATTAATATTGAAATCAAAATAGCAAAAACTTTTTTAAGTAGACTTTTAGGTTTTATGTTTAAAAAAAATGTAAAGTATGCAATATTGTTGAAAAACTGTAGGTCTGTACATACATTTTTTATGCGATTTAACATAGATATTGTTTTTTTAGATAAAGAAAATAAGATTATCAAAGTAGTAAAAAATGTCAAACCTTTTAGAATTGTGCTACCAATCAAAAATTCATTTTCAATTCTTGAAGTTCCATCAAATATATTAAACATTGAAAATATTAAAAACATTGATTTTTAAATGAGAAATAAATATAAATTTTGACCACATTTATAAAAAATGATAAAATCAAAAATGGTTATTTATTGCTTGGAAATGGAGATAGTAACAAATGGAAAATAAACAAGAAACGCAACAGTCAACCCCTATTGAACAGATAATAGAACAAAGAAAACAAAAAGCAAAAGATCTTGCTAAAGTTGGAATAAATCCTTATCCTGCTAAATATATTTTAGATAAGACTAATAAAGATTTACAAAGAAAATTCTCTTCTTTAGAAACAGGACAAATTTCAGATGTTAATGTTAAAGCTGCTGGGAGAGTGATGAATTATAGAAATATGGGCAAGGCGGCTTTTTTAGATATTAAAGATGGATATGCTAAAATTCAGATATATGTTAGAGCAGACCAAGTAGGGCAGGAAGAATATAAATTATTTAAAGAGATGGTAGATTTATCTGATTTTATTGCAGTTGAAGGTGTTCCTTTTAGAACAAAAACAAATGAACTTAGCATAATGGTAAAAAAGTGGACAATGCTTACTAAATCGTTTAGGCCTCTACCTGAAAAATGGCATGGTCTTCAAGACACTGAAACAAGATATAGACAAAGATACCTTGATTTAATTGCAAACGATGTGAAAGACATTTTTGTAAAAAGAAGTTTGATAATCTCAGCTATAAGACATAAGTTGGAAGAATTAAATTTTATAGAAGTTGAAACACCTATTTTACAGTCTCTTGCGGGAGGAGCTAATGCAAGACCTTTTATAACCCACCATAATGCTTTAGATATAGATCTTTTCTTAAGAATTGCTCCTGAGTTATTCTTAAAGCGTTTGGTTGTTGGGGGGATGGATAAGGTTTTTGAGATAGGTAGAAATTTTAGAAACGAGGGAATAGACAAAAACCATAATCCGGAATTTACTATGATGGAGCTTTATCAAGCTTATGCAGATTATAATGATATGATGGATTTAACAGAAATTTTAATTAAAACAGCTGCCGAAAAGGTTGATTCCAAAATAAATTTAAATTTTAGACGAGCAAAGATGTTTGATTTAATAAAAGAATACACAGGATTGAGCTTGCTTGTTTATGTTGAGAGCGGAAAAATGTTTGATCAAGTGAAGCATTTAAACCTTGACTTGCCTAAAGACGCCACAGATAAGAAAATATTAGATGAAGTCTTTGATCAAAATGTTATTCCTAATTTGAAAGAGCCTACTTTTGTTACAGATTACCCTGCAATTTATTCTCCTCTGTCAAAAGTTAAAGTTGACCAGCCTGAAATAGCTGAAAGGTTTGAGCTTTACATAAATGGCATGGAGATAGGGAATGCCTATTCAGAGCTTAATGATCCAGAACTTCAAAGAGTGAGATTTACTCAACAAATGGAAGCAAAAAATAAAGGTGACGATGAAATTATGCCTTATGATAACGACTTTATTTTTGCTTTAGAGCAAGGGCTACCTCCTACTGGTGGACTTGGAATAGGGATAGACAGACTTGTTATGGTGTTAAGTGGAGTTGAATCAATTAGAGAAGTTATAACGTTTCCCACAATGAGGCCTGAATAGTTTTTATGAGTATAATGCCTGTTGAGCTTTTTATAGCATTAAGATATTTAAAGGTAAGAAAAAAAAGTCTATTTTCTTTCACTACCACTTTAATTGCTATAGGAGGTACTACTCTTGGGGTTGCTGCTTTAGTTATAACGTTAGCAGTTATGAGTGGATTTCAAAGAGACATAAGAGAAAAAATTTTAGGTATTCAATCTCATGTGATTGTTACTAGGGTAGATGGCAATACTTTTAAAGATTATCAAAGTATAGGCAATATAATAAAAGAAAATAAATCTGTAACAAGTGTACTACCTTTTATATACAAGCAAGGTGTTATTAGAGGGGATAACGCTTCTTCTTCTGGCATAATAATAAAAGCCATAAATTATAAACTGGAAGATAGTATTCTTAATCTATCAAAACAATTGGTATCTTCAGACATTGAATTTAATTCTCTTAAAATAGGTAAAGATTCAATAATATTGGGCTATGAACTTGCTAAAAGTATTTTTGCAAGCTCTGGAGACAATGTTATTTTAATGTTTCCTGAAAGTTTTACAAGTTTACCTAAAATGTACAAATTTAAAGTAGCTGGAATTATTAAGTCTGGCATTTATGATTTTGATTCTTCCTTAGGTTTTATAGATTTAAATGAAGCTCAGCGTTTATTTAGTTTAGATGGGGCTGTAACAGGCTTAGATGTTCATATAAAAAGTTTAGATGAAACTTTTCAAGTAACTTCTTTGATACAGAAAAGTTTAGTCTATCCTTATAGAGCTAAATCATGGATGGACATGAACAAAAACCTTTTTTACGCTTTAAGGCTAGAAAAGATAATGATGTTTTTAATTTTAGGTATTATAATTTTAGTAGCTGCATTTAATATTGTTTCTAATCTTTTACTTTTAAGTGTACAAAAAACTAAAGAGATAGGAATAATGTCTGCTGTTGGTTTTTCTAAGTTTTCTATTTCAAAGATTTTTTTTTATGAAGGTTTGATAGTAGGTTTAATAGGTACTTTTATAGGTATTGTTTTTGGACTTAGTATAAGTTTTTCTTTAAAATATTTAGATATATTTAAACTTCCACAAGGTATTTATTATGTGGATAAATTGCCTATCTGTGTAATGGCTCAAGATGTTATATTGATTGCTTTAAGTGCATTTGTAATAACTGTTCTGGGAGGCATTTATCCTGCATATCAAGTTTCTAAATTAGACCCTTTGGAAGCTATAAGGTTTGGATAGTAAATATATGAAAATACAAACTAAAAATCTGAACAAAGATTACATTCAAAAAAAAGGGCCTAGTCTAAAAGTACTAAAAGATATTAATTTAGAAATACAGCCTGGACAAAAGGTAGCTTTAATAGGACCGTCTGGAGCTGGTAAAAGTACGTTAATACATATTTTGGGATTAATGGATGCTCCAACATCTGGTAAAGTATTTATAGATGGAGTTGATTGTTTTTTGATGAACAATAGGTACTTATGTGATATGAGAAAAGAAAACATAGGTTTTCTTTTTCAATTTCATTATCTTTTGCCTGATTTTACAGTTTTAGAAAATATTTTAATTCCTGTATGGAAAAATAAAGTAGCCAAACAAAAACATGCTTTAGAAATTTTGGAGCAAGTAGGATTATCTTCTAAAACAAACTCTTTCCCAAATGAACTTTCCGGTGGGCAACAGCAGAGAGCAGCTTTAGCTAGGACTTTAATAAATACCCCAAAAATAATTTTTGCAGATGAACCTACTGGCAATTTAGATAGAGCTATAGGCATAGACATAGAGAATTTACTTTTTGACCTTTCAACAAACTTAGGTACAACTCTTGTTTTAGTAACACACAATCAAGAGCTTGCTTTTAGGGCTGATAGAATTATAAATATAGTAGATGGTAAAATGGTGAGGTAATAAAATAGGTAATAAGTATAACAATATAAATTGATATTATAGGAGATTTTGATATGAAAGTTTATCTTAATGGAGAACTTGTTAAAAAAGAAGCTGCTAAGATTTCAGTTTTTGATCATGGTTTATTATATGGGGATGGGGTTTTTGAAGGTATAAGAGCTTATAATAATAGAGTATTTAGACTTAAGGAACACCTTGAAAGGCTATGGTCATCTGCGAAGGTCATTAATTTAACTATTCCTATAACACAAAAAGAAATGGAGAAGGCAGTTATTAAAACTCTTTTAGAGAACAAACTTTCTGATGCGTATATAAGACTGATTATTACAAGAGGTTGTGGCGATTTGGGGATAGACCCTAATAAATGCAATTCTTCAGCTTCTATAATTATAATAGCAGATAGCATTTCTTTGTATCCAAAGGAACTATATGAAAAAGGAATGGAAATTGTCACAGTATCCACAAGAAGAGTAATGCAGGATTCTTTAAGTCCTAATATAAAGTCATTAAATTATTTAAACAATATTTTAGCAAAGATTCAGGCTACTAAAAGTGGAGCTATGGAAGCTTTGATGTTAAATTCTCAAGGTTATGTAGCTGAGTGTACAATTGACAATATTTTTATTGTAAAAAATGGTACTTTGTTAACACCTCATAGCTCTGAAGGCGCATTAATGGGAATTACTAGAGATGCAATTATAGAACTTGCAAAAAATAAATTGAAAATACCTGTAAAACAAGAGCGTATTAGTTTATATGATGTTTATACTGCAGATGAATGTTTTTTAACAGGAACTTCTGCTGAAGTTATACCTGTAATATGCGTTGATTCAAGGAAAATTGCAGACGCTAGACCTGGCGAAGTAACATTAAAGCTAATAAAAGAGTTTAAAAGTCTTACCAGATTAACGGGGATACCTATAAAATAAAATTTTTATTTATGATTGTCCGCTACGCTCCGTGCAGGATGATACAAAAATAAGATAAGGTTGATGGGTACGGATAAAATGTTAAGGGTATAAAATGCTTTTTTTTAGATATATAAAATATATAGTTATTCCTTTAATTATAATTTCTGGTGTATATATGTTAAGAGAGTCTTTATTTTCTCCGAGCATAAAGAGGTATCTTTCATCTAAAGCAGCAAAAGAAATAGACTTTGAAAATTTTTATATAACGCCATTTTCCTTGACCGTTACAAATGTAAAAGTAGCTGATATTTTTTTTGCTAAAGAAATTTCTTTTGATTTTCACCCAATGAAGTTTATTATTAATTCTAAGTCCCCAATAAAAGCTGTTTCTAAAATTAAAGCGTCAAATGTAGAAGTCGTATTAGACAAAAAAAATTCTACTATAAAAAATAAAACTGATAACAAATCTTTAGATGTTAATATAGATAGTTTTAATTTTGATATTTTTATAGATAAAATTGTATTGAAAAATAATTATAAAAATATAAATTTTTATAAAACTTATTTAGGTTTTAAAAATGAAAATATTGATATTATTTCCTCATTAAATATAGATAATTTTAGCTTTGATATTAATTCTAAAATACAACGAAAAAACAACAAAGAATTTAATACCTTAACAACTGTAACCTCACAAGATAAACTTATTGCAAATATTGTTTTAGATGGAAATTTTGATACTAATTGTACTTTATATCAGAATATTAAAGCTACTGAATTAAAATATAAAGGTTTAGACTTTAGCGGTTTTGAAGGCATTTTTTATAAAAATTTAAATTCTATAAGTTTAGATATGCAAGGGGTTTTTGGAAAGTTAAAGCTATTATGTTTAGCTAATAATGTAAATATAGATGCTAGTTTATATTTAATGAAAATAAATAAAAATTTAAATGGAGACATTAAACTTAAAGCTAGTGTAAAAGATAATAGTAAAGATATTAAATTAGATGTTAAAAATTTATCTATTTTTAATTTAGGAAATGCAAATTTAAATTTTGATGTGGCACAAACTGATAATGGGATATATAGTGGTCATTGTAATTACGAAAAAAATAAAAAGATTTATGTTAAATTTTCTAGAGATGGTAGTTATGAAAAAAAGATAATAGTAAATAATAAAGAGGTCGGGGCAGTTGTTGGAAACATTAAAAAAGGAACAATAAAAACTGATATAAAGAATGTTAAGTTGTCTGACTTACCTTTAAAATTCTTTTTTAATAGAGAAATAGATGGTGTAATTAATTTGTATGGTGAAATTGACGGAATTTCTGGCCAAATTGATTTTTCTTTAAACGACTTTGCAAATAATAAAAAGCTTATAGGTATTGTTACAAAAAATAATGATGTTTTTGTGCTTAATCTTTGCGATATAAATGAAAGAGTATTACTTAATACTGTTATTAAAAAAGGTAAAATCATTTCTTCAGATTTTAAATTTATAAAAATAGACACATTAAAATTATTTAATATTTTAGGGTATGATACAGATAAATTTTCTGGCATTGCTACAGGACGCATTAAGTATCAAAAAGATACATTTTTAGATTTTAAATTAAAAGTATTTGATGGTTATTTTTATAAGAATAGTTTTAAAAAATTTGATTTGAGAGGGAACATAAACTCAGATGAAATTAATATAGAACATTGTGTATTGATTAATCATTTTGATAAAGAATTAATTAATATGAAAGGTGTCTTAGGTTTTAGCGAAAAAAACTTACAGTCTTTTGTTGTTGCGAGCATAAAAAATTTAAAAATTGGTTTTTTAGATTTAACATCTTATGTAGAATTTAAAGGCATTTCAGATAATAAGAAAGCTATAAACGGTATATTAAAAATCTCTAGTACAACTCTTTCTGGAGCAGACTTAGATAATATTTCTGCAGAAATAAAAATATCAGATAGTGAAATAAAACTTTACAATTTAAAATCAGATCAAGACATAAAAGCTAGTGGAACTATAAATTTAAAAGATAAACAATTAAGTGCTAATTTAGAGTGTAAGAATTTAAATATTAATGGTTTTTATAAAAATTTTTCTGGATTCTTAACACTTCTAGTAAACATATCTGGGAATTTGTCTAATCCTAATATAGATATTTCTGCAGATGTTACAAATGGCAGATATTTTACTTTGCCATTTTCTTTATTTACTGAAATAAAATTGAAAAATAAAGTTTTAATGATAGATAAAGCTAAATTGTTGTCTAATAGGACAGATATAAGTTTAAAGGGAGACTATACAGGTAATAGCAGTATGTTTGTGAAAGTTAAAAATTTAGATGAGAAAATTATCAATGCTTTTGTTGGTTTCAGAACCCCTTTAAAAATTAATTTTTTTGGTGAAGGTAATATTTCTTTAAATGGTAAGAATCCAAATTGTAAATTATTTTTGAATTCAAAAGTAGCTTATGTAAAAAATTTAAAAATAAACGATGTTAAATGTAACCTAGAAGTCAAAAATTCAAATATTTATTTAAAAGAAGCGAGTTGTAATATTTCTGACAGTCAGGTAAAAGCTGATAAAGGTTTTTTTAATCTTAGCGATAAAACTTATGGATTAGATTTATTTTTGGTAAATGTGCGGGCAAGTTTTGCTGATTTTTTAGGAAATATTAGTCTTTTAGGTCGTATGGTTAAGTCTGATGAAAGTTATGAATATGTAGGTAGTGCTAAATTGATTAACTTCTGGATAAGCAAACATAAAATTAATTCTTTAGCTTTACATTACCATATAAAAAATAAAACATTAGAATTTTACCAACAAGATGATAACAAGAATGGTTTGAAAGTTTCTGCTATGACTGTATTTGGAGATGTTTTATCTATTAGGAAACTAAATATTTTAAAAGATGAAACTGTTTTTGATTTGTGCACTGATATTTCACAAGATTTTATAAACTTAAATTTTAAAGGTGTAAATTTAGAATCAAAAATTTTAACAGATATTTTTAATTGTGGAGATTTAGCATTTGGTAAATCAGATATAAATTTAAATTTGCTTGGATATATAAAAAATCCAAAAGGTAAGTTGCAAGTAAATTCAAAAAATGGTTTTTTAATGGATGTTCCATATGATAGCTTAAATGTTGTACTTACTCTAGAAAATAATAGAGTTAATATAGATAAAGCTAATATTTTGAAAAAGAATGAACTTCAAGTATCTGTAAAAGGAGGATTTCCTTTTTATTTAAAAAAAGATTTAACTGACAGACAGAATCAAATAGATATTTTTTATGAAATAAATGATCATAAATTAAGTATTTTAAAATATGTGTCTTTGGGATTTGTTAGACCTTTTTCAGGAAAAATGTTTTTAAAGGGGACTTTTACTGGCAATTTAGACAAGATTAATTCAAATGCGAAGCTCTCTATAAGTGGAGCCTCTTTAGAATTAAAAGAGTATTTAAAAAAAGTTAAAAATATGAATGTTGATTTAACTCTTGTTAATAATTTACTAGCTATTGATAATTTTAGTTTAAAATCTAGTTCTGGTAAACTTAATATTTATGGTAATGTCAGGTTAAACAATTTTGATATAGATTCTTTTGACGTAAGACTTGTTACTACTAAAAAGGGTATTCCAATAAGAATCCCGCAGTTGCCCTTAACTAGTTTTGTAGGTTCAAAATCGTTCTTACAAGATTATTCTTTTGGTGAGCCTAGTTTTGATATAAGGCTAGGTGGAAATCTTATAAATCCAAGAATTTCCGGAAAAATAATTTTGGAAAATACTAGATTTACTTACCCTGGCGCATCTAAAAGCCATAGAGAGTCCATGTTACCAGATGGAACATATATTGATTTAGATTTTGTAACTGCAAAAAATACTAGATTTGAAAATTCATATGTTTCTGCTTTAATAAATGGATCTGTGCATTTATACGGATATTTTAAAAATCTTAAAGCTAACGGTATAGTTGACAGTTTGTATGGGACGATTAACTATTTAGGTATAATATTTGATGTTTCAAATGCAAGACTAGAAATTATGAGTCAAGAAATATATTTAACTCTTACAGGAGAAACTTCTGTGTCGTCAAAAGTAGGCGGATTGCCTGATATAATAAAGTTGACAGTAAATAGAAGTAAACTTTCAGAATTATTTCAACCGGGTGTTGTCAGAGTATCTTCAAAAGATAATCCTAATATGGATGCTCAAAAAGTGCTTGAAAAAATTTCGGGTTTAGATGAACAGCAAGATATAATGTTGAAAGTTTCAGATAGTTTTGGACAGCAGACAGTTCGTTTACTTAATCAAACGCTTGCTACCCCTTTTGCAAAGGCTATGCTTAGAAAAACAGGGTTAATTGACAATTTTAAAGTTTCATATATAGATGCCAGATCGCCCAACTTAAACAACGCTAATTCTAAAACAACAATAGCTGATTTAATGTCAGGTACAAAATATTCTTTGGAAAAAAATATTACAAACCAAACTCTTTTAGGCTATTCAATAACTTTCGATGAGTTTAATGAAAAATTAAATTTAAAACATTCTTTAGAGATGCGTTATAAACTTACAGACAACTTATATTTTAGTGGGAATTATGACTTAGATAGTAAAGATGACTCTTATCAAGCAGATAAAAAAATTATGATTCAACAACAAATAAGATTTGGCGGACCTTCTAAAAAAACAAAGTAACTTTTATTTGTTTTTGTTTGGTATAATTTGTAATAGTTAAATTTATATAAAGAAGAGGATAAGATGCGGAATTTTCAACAGTTTATAGGTTCTTTTTCTTTTGATAGTAAGTTAAGTGAAGTTGATATTTTAGGCTCTATAGCTCATACAAAAATGTTGGCAGAGACAAATATTATCAGTAGAGATGATGAGTATAAGATAATAGATGGCTTAAATTCTATTTTAAAAGATTTACAATCTGGCTGGATTTTGCCAGAGGAAGAGGATATTCACTATGCAATTGAGAAAGAATTAATTCGTAGGATTGGTGAGATTGGTGGGAAAATGCATACCGCAAGAAGCAGGAATGATCAAGTCGTTACAGATTTGAGAATGTATGTAAAAAAAGAAATAAGCGAAATAGTAAATATAATAAATACTTTTCAAAAGGTCTTAGTAAAAAAAGCAGAGGATAATGTAGATGTTATAATGCCAGGTTTTACTCACTTGCAGCCAGCGCAGCCCATTTTGGCTGCTCATTATCTTTTAGCATATGCATGGATGTTAGATAGAGATAAGCAAAGACTCTTAGATTGTTATAAGAGAGTAAATGTGTTGCCTTTAGGTAGTGCTGCATTAGCTGGCACATCTTTTCCTATAGATAGAAATATTACAGCAAAACTCCTTGGTTTTGAGAATGTTAGTGAAAATTCTTTAGATGCTGTTTCAGATAGAGATTTTGCGATTGAATTTGTTTTTTGTGTGTCTATGATAGCACTACATCTAACTAGATTTTGTGAGGAGATAATTTTGTGGATGAATCCTGAATTTGCATATATAACTCTTGACGATAAGTTTACGTCAGGCTCATCTATAATGCCACAAAAAAGAAATCCAGATTGTGCAGAAGTTATAAGGGGAAAATCAGGTAGAATTTTTGGTGATTTAATAGCGCTTCTTTCTATTGTAAAATCTCTCCCTTTAGCGTATAATAGAGACTTGCAAGAAGATAAACCTCCTGTTTTTGATGCTTCTAGCAGTATAAAGATGTCTTTAGAAGTTTTTGTTGAGATGATAGATAGTTTAAAGTTTATAAAAGAAAATACTTTAAAGAGTACAGATAAGGGGTTTATAGCTGCAACTGAAATTGCAGATTATCTTGCAAGGCAAAGGGTTCCGTTTAGAACTGCCCACGGTATAGTAAAAGATATAGTTTTTTATTGTCAAGAAAATAATAAGACATTAAATGAGCTTTCTTTAGAAGAATACAATAGATTTTCTTCAATGTTTAAACAAGACATTTTTAACTATTTAGACGCAAAACATATTACTAATATGAAGACTTCTTACGGTGGAACTTCTAAGGAGTCTATTGTTTTACAAATAAAAAATATTAAAAGAACTTTAAAATGAGACAAATTACTTATTTATTTATTTTGCTTTGTGTTGCTACAGTTGGCTTGTTTGCTAAAGAATATGAACGTGTTTTAACTGAAAAATCTAGCGTTCAAACAGCGCTTGCTATAAATCCAGATGTATTAGAGTACGTTCAAAATTTAGAATATGCCAAGGAAAGGCTAAAAGAAGCCCATGCGTTATACTTTCCTACTGTAGGGTTTAACCTAAATATATCAAAATTTAACAATGCTAAACCCGGTTTGATCTCTGGAGAAAATTCTCAAACGTTGATATATCTTCCATCTGGGAAAAAAGATTTATATTGGTCTACACAGTTATCTGTATGGCAAAGTTTGTATACAGGTGGCGTAATAAGAACTACTAATAAGCTCGCACATATAAATTTAAGCAAAGTAAAAAGCGACGAAAATATTATTAAATCAAGAGTAACTAATAATATTAAAACAATATTTAATGAATGTTTATATCATAAAGCTCTGGTTAAATTTTATGATGAGAAATTTAAAATTTCAAACAATCCAAGCTTAAAAACTAAAAAAGAGATGGAAATTTTAAAATATAATCAAGAAGTTTTAGAATTGTTAAATGCTATAGGTTTAGATTTAAATACTATTGTTGCAATATCAGATAATTTAGAACCTAAAATAAAGAAAGCTGATTTAGAAAAATGCCTTCTTATTGCTTATCAGTATAAATCAGAGTTTAAATCTACTCAAGAGCAACAAACTTTAGATGGATTAATGTTAAATATGTTGTACATGCAAAAGGCTCCTAATATTTCTGTTGGAGTTGCACACCAATGGACAGGGGATCAAATAGTTGGAGATGACACTAATTCGTATTGTACGCTTAATTTAAATGTGCCTATTTTTGACGGTGGAAGTATTTTTGCAAGAATCAAACAAGGAAAAATAAAATATAGAAAATCTACTTTAAAGAGAGCAAAACTAGAAAGTGATATTAGACTTGAAATTATGCAAGCATTCTTAGAATATGATTTTTTTAGACAGCAAGCAATAAACTCTAAACTGTTAGACAAAAATAGTAAATACAATGAAGCTGATATAGAGTTAATTTACAATTTAAATAAGAATTATCTTAATCTTGAACTTGCAGTAGGGGTAGAGCTTGATTCATATTAAAAAGCTCATCATTTTTTCTTTTATAATTTATTTCTTTTCTTTTACAACTTCATTTTCTTTTTGCTCTGAAATTGATTGTGATGAAGAAAGTTTTTTAATTGATACTTTATGGCAAAAAGTAGAGAGATTAAGTTTGCCTAAAAGACCTAAAATAGCTTTGGTTTTAGGCGGCGGTGGAGCTAGAGGTATTGCTCATATAGGAGTATTAAGAGCGATTTGTAAAGAACGTATACCAATAGATTTAATCGTAGGTACGAGTGTAGGTTCTATAGTTGGAGCATTTTATTGCGTGCAGATTCCTTTTGAAAAAATGTATGAACTTGCAAATAAAACAAATATAGGCACAATTTCAAATATTAATTATATTTCTATGATTGATATGTTGTTAACAGATAATCTTTTTTCAAATGATAAACTTGAGAAATATATAAATGAAAATATTGGCAACGTGAGATTTGATGAATTAAAAATTCCTCTTGTTTGTGTTGCTACAGATTTAAACACAGGGGAACGAGTTTTACTTAGAGAAGGCAGTGTTGCTTTTGCTGCAAGAGCGAGTTCTACAATACCAGGTATTTTTAAACCTGTAGGATATATGCAGCGTTACTTAGTAGATGGTGGCTTAACCGAAAATGTTCCTGTAAACATAGCAAAAATTTTTGATTGTGATGTAATTATAGCAGTTTCTATTGCTCGAGATATTACTAAAAATACCACTAATAGTACAATTGAAACCTTAATGCAGGTTATATATATCCAAGGAATGACGTTTGACCAACATAATTTAGCTTTAGCAGATGTAATAATACGTCCAGATGTTGGCAATTTGTCGGTATTAGATTTTAAGCATTCAGCTCCATGTATAGATAAAGGTTTTATAGCTGTAGAAAAAACAATAAAGGATATAAAAAAAATAATAATAAGTAAAACTAAGGAGAAGTATTTAATTGAATAAGTTGTTAATATCTTTTTTACTTCTTTTTATGTGTTTTTACATGCTTTTTGCTTTTGAAAACGTTGTTACTACTTCTTCAGATGAATCCAAAGTAGAGGCTAGCATTGAATCTTGTAAAAATCAAAAAGAAAAAATAGAAACATTAGAAAAGTTTGCATCAAATGCATATAAGGATAATCAATATGATTTAAGTCTATGTGCGTATAGTAAATTGTTATCTTTTAAAAATAATAATAAAAAAAATTTTAATTATTATATGACTTTAGGAGATATATATTGTTTAAAAAACAACTATTTTTTTAGTATGGAGATGTACCAGAGAGCTTTATCTATATATAAAAAAAATGAGGAAATAAATATAAAGATTGCAAATCTATATCTAAAAAATAATATGTATGAATTTGCACAAGAAATTTTTGACAGTATATTGAAAGTTAATAAAAAATCTGTTAATGCAAAAAAAGGTTTAGGGGAGCTGTTTTATTTACAGAATGATTACCAAAAAGCTATTTTTTACTATGAACAAGTAGATTTTTTTCATTCTGACGAAGATATAATAGTGAAAGTATCTAATTGTTACAATAATTTAAATCAAATTGATAAAAGTATAGAAATTTTAGAAAAATATACTAAAGATAATAAATCTTTTGAGGTATTATTTTTTCTAGGTAAGTTATATGTTGAAAGTCATGAATATTTAAAAGCGAAAGAAATATTTTTAAATTTGTATGAGAAAAATAAATATAATTTTAAAAATTGTTTATATCTTGCTAATGTTTATTATTTGTTAGGCGAAATATCTTTATCAAGGCATATGCTTGGGCATTCTTATAAGATAAACCCTTTTAGTGCAGTAGATATTTTACAGGCTCAAGCTGCGTATAAGTTAGGTCGTGTTGATGAGGCAAAAAAATATGCTAAACGAGCATTGGAAAAATCAAAAACTGTTTTTTTAAGAGATCAAGCGCAAAAATGTTTGGATTTTTTGCAAAGTAAATAAGTTATAGGTGGATTTATGAAAATGATATTTAAGTTTATTCGAAGTATGTACGATTGGACTCTACATTTTGCAAAATCAAAACATTCAAATTATGCTTTGTTTTTTATAGCTTTTATAGAAAGCTCTATTTTTCCTGTGCCTCCTGATGTGTTGTTAATACCATTGGTTATAAGTGAGCCAAAAAAGTGGTGGAAAAAAGCGTTAATATGTACAGTAGGTTCTGTTTTAGGTGCTTTTGTGGGTTATTTTATAGGTAAAGTTCTATATGATACATTAGGAACTGTTTTAATAAATTTTTTCAATCTTGAAAATGCTGTAAATATTGTAAAAATTAAATTTACTCAAAATGCTTTTTTAAGCATATTTGCAGGCGCATTTACCCCAATCCCTTATAAGGCGATTACTGTGACAGCTGGTATGTCCGATATTTCTTTATACACATTAGCTTTTGCATCTATACTTGGTAGAGGTGGAAGATTTTTTATTGTTGCTTTTGCTTTAAGATTGTATGGCAAAAAAATACAAAATACTATAGAAAAGTATTTTAATGTTTTATCAATAATATTTTTATTTTTACTTATAGCGGGGTTTGTAGCTTTTAAATATTTAGCTTCCAACTAAAATACTTCAAAATAATTGTAAAGTTGTTTTAGGTTGAATTTTTTATTGTTTATTAAAGCATATTTATCGTATAGATTTTTCTTTGCTTTTATTAAAATAGGCGAACTTATACCGTATTTTATTGAAATAGATGCTTCTACATAAGCGCAAAATTTATCACAAAGTTCTATTAACGAGCCATCTATAGCATTGTATTTATCGTCATTAAAATTATCGATATTTTTTACTTTTTTAGGCAAATCATTTTCGATAATTTTATCTGAAAATTCGTCTTTTATAAAATACTGTATTTCTTTATGCCAACTTTCAGGAATTAGGGGAAGTATTTTTTCGTCTACTTGTTTATTTTCGTATTGTTTTATTATATCGTCTAAGCCATCTATTGAAGCTTTTACAGGGGAAACTATATCTTTTGTTAGTATTTCTGGCAAATCGTGGAAAAGCGAAGAATAAAAATTATTATATTTTCTAGCTGTAGAAACATTCATTTCTGTAGAAAGTAAATATGCAAAGATTGCTACAGTTAGCATATGGCCTAGAACAGTTGTTTTAGGTATTCTAAAAACTTGCGCCCACCTTTGTTGAAACCTTAATTGGCCACACAAGTCTAAAAAACCATAATATTTTTTGTTTATTAATAATTTTCTTATTCCAAGTAGATCTTCAAAAGAAGCTACGGTATCTTCTATTTCTTGTTTAGTTTTTTCTATGCCATAAAGCATTGAGTTCCATGGATAAATTATATTAAATTCCCATCTTGTTGAAAGACAATGTGCAGCGCTTAAAAACCTTCTTTCAAATTTTGCATAATCTTTGTCTAAAAGATAGTTTTCACATCTTTTAGAAAAATCGTTTCCAATAGCACATAAGTTATCTTTTAAATTTACCAACACCCACTTATTTAATTCTGTCTCTTTTTTAGACATTATTTCTCTAAAAATTTCAGGTTTCAGATCTGTTAACATTATTCTTTGAAAAAATTCAAAGATGCCACCTTCAATAAGTTTTATCCAATCAATGTTTTTTTTATCACTTTCTTCAAATTTTGCAAGAATATAGGCTATTATTATTTTATGGGCCTGTTTATCAATTTCAAAAAAATCAAGAGGACGTATGTGGTCGTTCCATCTTAGAATGTTTGCAGCAGAAAATATTTTTAGGATTAAATCTTTTGTTACCATTTAATGCCTCTGTAAATAATATTTTTTTTCTTGTATAGAAAATTTTTCAATAGAATATCTCAACATTATTCTTGGCATAAGATTACAGTGTTTATCTAAAAATGACAGAAGAGCTTTTTTGTTTTGTTTACCAACTTCTCTAAGCATCCAGCCAGCGGCTTTATGTATAAGATCGTGTTTATGGTTTAAAAATAGTTCAGAGACTTTTAAAGTTTCGTCAAATTTGCCTTGTTTTATAAAATAATAGGTGGAAACTATGGCAATTCTTTCTTCCCAGAGGTTTTTAGATTTAGCAAATTCCCAAAAACCTTCTAAAGAATAGTTATACCAATAATGTCCTGCTATTTTATAGCAGCTTAAATCTACTAAATCCCAGTTGTTTATATATTTTGAGTTTTTTAAATATAGTTGACATATTTTTGTTTTTTCTTTTTGATCTGCTAATTCATATTTTTCAACTAAAATTAGTAAAGAGGCTAATCTTACTTCATGTACGTTATGCTGTAGTAAGTTTTCAGTATCTTGTAGATTTATTACTTTAGAATATTGTTTAGCGATTTTGCGTACTTGCGGTACTTTAATGCCCCAAATAATATCATTTTGAGCATAAGAGCTTTTTTTTACGTTAAGAAGTTTTTTGCTCCAATTGGCAAGATCTACGTTTTTTAGCTTTGTTAAATCTTGTAAAATTTGTTGTATAAGGTTTGCTTTCATATTATAAGTTTATATATTGTTTAAATAGAAGCGCTAAAATAAAGTATATTAAAGATGTAAACATAAATAATGCAACAAATTTTATTTTTACTATTTTTAATTTGTAAAAGATTAAAAATAATAAAGTGTAAAAAATTCCAAAAATTATAGAGTAAATAATTAAATTAAAAAACATAATATCTCCTCCTTATTATTTATTGCGATTGATATGTTCTTTTAAATATTGTCCTGTAAAAGATTTTTTATTTTTAATTATATCTTCAGGCGTTCCTTCTGCTATGACACTGCCACCTCGCTTGCCACCTTCTGGTCCTAAATCTATAATCCAATCTGCAGTTTTTATGACGTCTAAATTATGTTCTATAACAAGCACGGTGTTTTCAGTATATGTAAGTCTTTGCAAAACTTCTATGAGCTTGCTTACATCTGCAAAATGTAGACCTGTTGTAGGTTCGTCAAGAATGTATAAGGTTTTGCCAGTACCTCTTTTTGAAAGTTCTGTTGCGAGTTTTATTCTTTGCGCTTCTCCACCAGAAAGCGTTGTTGCGGCCTGTCCTATTTTTATATATCCAAGTCCCACATCTTCAAGGGTGGACAAAACTCTTTTCAAAATTGGAATATTTTCGAAAAATTTAACGCTTTCTTGAACTGTCATACTTAAAACATCGTATATATTTTTGCCTTTATAGTTTATTTGTAAAGTTTCTTCATTGAAACGCTTGCCATTGCAAGAGTCGCATTTAACATATACATCTGGCAAGAATTGCATTTCAATTTTTAAAGTCCCATCGCCTTGACAATTTTCACATCTGCCGCCTTTTACATTAAAAGAAAATCTTCCAGACAAATATCCTCTTGCTTTTGCTTCTTGTGTTTGAGAAAATAAATCTCTTATAGTTGAAAATGCCCCAGTATAAGTTGCTGGGTTTGAGCGAGGCGTCCTACCTATAGGAGTCTGATCAACTATAATAACTTTATCTATATTTGTAATCCCTTCCATGGTTTTAAATTGGCCGGGTTTTTCTTTAGAACCATAAAGTTTATTTGCTAAATTTTTATATAATATTTCATGAACAAGAGTAGATTTGCCACTACCCGATACACCTGTAATACAAACAAACAGACCTAAAGGAATATTGATATCTATGTTTTTTAAATTAAATTGCTGTGCACCAGTTATAGTTAACCATTTATCATAATGTTTTTTCCTTTTTTTAGGTATAGGTATTTCTAAAGTTCCTTTTAAGTATTTACCAGTTAAAGAGTTTTGTGATTTCATTATTTCTTTGGCATTTCCTTGAGCTACTATGTGGCCGCCGTGTGTGCCAGCTCCAGGACCTAAATCTAATATATAATCTGCTGCTCTCATTGTATCTTCGTCATGTTCAACAACAATTAGCGTATTCCCTAAGTCCCTAAGTTTTGACAAAGTTGTTAACAACTTAGAGTTGTCTCTTTGGTGTAGTCCAATGGAAGGCTCATCAAGGACATAAAGCACACCAGTAAGACCAGAACCAATTTGTTTAGTTAAATGTATTCTTTGCGCTTCTCCACCAGAGAGGGTAGAACTTTCTCTATCTAAACTTAGATATCCAAGCCCTACATTATTTAAGAATAGCAATCTTTCGCAAATTTCTTTTAATATGGTTTTACTTATTAGTTTATCTTTTTCATTAAATTTAATATTTTTAAAAAAATCGTAAGATTGCTCTATAGACATTTTTGTAATATCGACAATGGACTTTCCTTCAATTAAAATAGATAAAGCTTCGCTTTTTAATCTTTTACCTTTACATAAAGGGCAAACTTTTTTTGCCATATATTTATTGTAGATTTCATTTTTTACGAAGTCTGACTCTGTTTCGTTATATCGTCTTTGCATATTTGTTATAACACCTTCAAAATCTTTACTGCCATGCAATAAAATGTCTTGTTGTTTTTTTGTTAATTTTTCCCAAGGCACATCTAGAGGGATTTTATTTTCTTTGGCAGCATCTTTAAGTAATTGTCCATAATATCCACTCCAACTGTTTTTCCATCTATTTGTTCTTGTAGTTATTGGATCAGACCACGCTATTATTGCGCCTTGCTTTACAGAACGTTTTGTATCTGGAATTATTAGACTCTCGTCTATTTCTATTTTTTCTCCAAGTCCGCTACATTCAGGACACGCCCCAAAAGGAGAATTAAAAGAGAAAAGCCTAGGCTCTACTTCAGAAAGACTGATACCGCAGTTAATACAAGCGTATTGTTCGCTATAAACTGTTTCTTCAAGAATCTTACCATCTTTTATTACAGCAATTGACACTGTACCTTTTGATTCTTTTAAGGCAGTTTCAATGGAATTTGATACTCTTTGTCTTAAATCGTTTTTAAGCTTTATTCTGTCTATGACTATATCTATAGTATGCTTTTTATATCTATCTAAACTTATTTTTTCATCTAGCATATAAATGGTGCCATCAACTCTTACCCTAGAATATCCGCTTTTTAGCAATCTTGTAAATAGTTCTTCATAGGTTCCAGCTCTTCCTTTAACTAGAGGGGAAATTATATTGATCATAGTTTCGATGGGAAGTTTCATAACTTCATTAATAATTTGTTGTGCAGATTGAGCTTTAACTAATTTCCCACATTTTGGACAATGTATAACTCCTATTCTTGCAAAGAGTAACCTTAAGTAATCATAAATTTCAGTTACTGTACCAACTGTAGAACGCGGATTATGAGAAGGGTTTCTTTGCTCTATTGAAATTGCAGGAGAAAGACCTTCTATAATGTCTACGTCAGGTTTGTCCATAAGTTCTAAGAATTGTCTAGCATATGCAGAAAGCGACTCAACATATCTTCTTTGCCCTTCTGCATAAATGGTATCAAAAGCGAGTGAAGATTTTCCTGAGCCAGAAAGTCCAGTGATAACAACCAACTTATTTTTTGGTATATCTACATCTATATTTTTTAAATTGTGTTGCCTTGCTCCACGAATTTTTATTATGTTCATACAAGAGAATCCTTTATGTTAATTATTGTATCTTTTGCGACAGGTAACATTGTAGGATAGTTTATATTGTAATGTAAACCTCTGCTTTCTTTTCTCTGTATTGCTGAATTTACAATGAGATCTGCAATACACGTTATATTTCTTAACTCTATATTTTCTATAGTTATTGGAGAGTTTTCAAAAAGTGTATTGACTTTGTTTGTTAGTGTATTTATTTTTTTCTTAGCTTTAATTAAATTTTCATTTGAACGCGATATATTTAAATAATTCCAAGAAATATGTCTTACTTCTTCACATTCTTGCATATGTATAAACGAAGATTCTTTAGAAATTTTATATTGGCAAGAAAAGCTTGGAAGATCATAATGTTTTTTATTTAAAAACTTTAAAGAATCTTTATAAACTCTATCTGCATATACAATAGCCTCAAGTAAAGAGTTTGAAGCTAGTCTATTTGCTCCATGTATGCCTGAGCAGGCAGTTTCTCCTAAAGCGTATAGGTTTTTTATATTTGTTCTCCCATTTACATCTATTTTTACTCCACCACAAAAAAAGTGCGCTGCAGGAGTTACAGGTATCATATCTTTTTCCATATCTATACCATATTCCAAGCATTTAGTATAAATGTTTGGAAAGCGTTTTATAAGAAAGTTTTTATTTTTTGACGTAATGTCTAAATAAACATAATTTTCTTTTCTCGTTTTAAGTTCATTGTCTATTGCTCTTGCAACTATATCTCTTGGAGCTAATTCTTTTTTTTGACTATACTTATGCATAAATTGACTTCCATCTTTTAAACGTAAAATCGCACCTTCTCCACGTACTGCTTCTGAGATTAAAAAAAAATTTGTATTCTCTCTATATAGACATGTAGGGTGGAATTGTACAAACTCCATATTTGCTATGTCTGCACCTACTCTGTATGCCATAGCAATTCCATCTCCTGTTGAAATATCTGGATTTGAAGTATATAGATAAGTTTTACCTGCACCTCCACAAGCTAAAGCTGTTATTTTTGCTTGGAAAGTTTCAATACTATTTTGTTTATTTGCAAAGACATAAGCGCCAAGGCAAATATTATCTTTATTGATGATTAAATCTATAGCTGTGTGATTTTCAAAAATTGTTATATTTTTATTTTTTAAAATGTTGGTTATTAAACAATTTTCTATTTCTTTGCCTGTAAGATCTCTAGTATGTAATATTCGTCTTTTACTATGTCCGCCTTCTAAACCTAAATCAAATTCTTCTTGATTGTTTTCTTTTTTTGTAAAGTTAACGCCAAGTTTTATAAGTTCATTTAATCTGTCTGGAGCTTCGTTAACCATTTTGGTCACCATATCTTTATTGCAAAGTCCTGCTCCAGAAGTTAACGTATCTTGTATATGTTCTTGAAAAGTATCTGATTTGTCTATAACACAAGCTATTCCTCCTTGAGCTTTTTGAGTGCAAGAGTCAGATAATTTCTTTTTTGTAATAAGCGAAACAGTTGCAGTTTGCGCAACTTTTAAAGCAAGTTTTAAGCCAGCTATCCCACTGCCTATTATCAAATAATCCGATTTTATCATTTTACTTTACTGTCTCTACTTTATTTTGTCATTATTATATTGTCTATAAGTCTAGTTTTTCCTATCCATACAGCGACTGCTAATACAGCTTTTTTTGTATCTTTATCAGCAAAGGATAAATCTTTAAAATTTACGATATCTACGTAATCTATTTTAATATGTGGGATTTTGTTTAATTTGTTTACAGTAGTTTTCTTTAAATAGCTTAAATTTTTGTTTTTAAAATCTCTAAGTGCTTCTTTTAAAATTTTAGAAATTTTAGAACTTATCTCTTTTTCTTGAGTTGACAGGTATAAATTTCTGCTTGAGATAGCAAGTCCGCTTTTTTCTCTTACAATAGGACAAGATATGACTTTTGTCTTGAAATTTAAATCTTTAACTATTGTTTCTATTAGTTTAAACTGTTGAAAATCTTTCATTCCAAAGTAAGCGTTACAAGCGTAAGATATGTTTAAAAGTTTTACTACTACAGTTGCAACGCCTCTAAAGTGAGTAGGTCTAAATTTTCCGCACATAATATTTTGTAAGTCAGGTACTTCTACAAAAGTTTTATGATTGTTTGGAAACATCTCATTTAGTGTCGGCATAAATACGTAATCAACATGATTTTTTTTGCACAGTTGTAAATCTTTTGTTGTAGGTCTTGGATATTTTAAGTAATCTTCATTTGGACCAAACTGCGCAGGATTTACAAAAATTGAAACTATGGTAACATCGTCGTTTTTCTTAGATTTTAAAATTAAAGATTCATGCCCTTGGTGTAATGCTCCCATTGTTGGCACAAGTCCTATTTCATCGCCATTTTTTAAATGTTTAAATGCTATTTTTTGTAGCTCCGATACTGTTTTGATAACTTTCATTTGTATGTGTTTTCTTCCTCTGGAAACTTTCCTTTTTGTACTTCATCTATATAATTCTTAACAGCGTTTTGTATAATTTGCCCAAGGTTTGTATATTTTTTAGCAAATTTTGGAGTAAAGTCAACAAACATTCCTAACATGTCGTCGAGAACTAAAACTTGCCCATCGCAATAGCGTCCTGCGCCTATGCCTATTGTTGGTATTGTTAAAGATTCTGTAACTTCTTTTGCTAAATTTTCTGGTATTGCTTCAAGTACAACAGCACAAACGCCAGCTTCTTGTAACATTTTTGCATCATTTATAAGCTTTGTGGCATCTTTTTTATTTCTCCCTTGAACTTTAAATCCTCCAAACTTGTTTATTGCTTGAGGAGTAAGGCCTAAATGCCCGATTACTGGTATTTTTGCTTCCACAATAGCTTTTATTTGTTTTATAATTTCACTGCCGCCTTCAATTTTAACAACTTGTGCACCGCCTTCTTTAATAATTCGACCTGCATTTATTACAGCGCTATATACATCTGCCTCGTATGACATAAAAGGCATGTCAGCAACAAGTAAAGCTTCGTTATTACCCCTTTTTACAGCCTTGGTGGATATATTATGTCTTCTATTGTTACGGGAATAGTGTTTTCATAACCAAGTTTTACATTGCCTAATGAATCTCCAACAAGCAGCATATCAACATCTTGGGAAATCAGTTTTGCCATAATATAATCATATTTTAAATGCAACCTTTTAAAACTATATTTTTATGATTTTAACCTTTTGGTGTTTAAGAGTCAATAATTTTTCTTTTAAAATAGAGTGTATTGTTTTATTTAATACCGGATGTAACAAATTGCTTGCAATTTCATTTAAAGATATTAAGACAAACAACCTATTTTGAAGTTCTTTGTGCGGTATAGATAGTAAAGAATTATTGAGAACTTTATTTCCAAAAAATAGAATATCTATATCTATTATACGCGGTCCCCAAAGGATAATTTTTTTGCGTCCTAAAATTTGTTCTAATTGTTTTAAAAAAAATAGTAAATTATAGGGATTTAATTTGGTTTTTGCTTTAATTGCAATATTATAGAAAGATTTTTGCTTTGGTCCTATCGGCGATGTTTTATATAGAGAAGATAGTTTAATAATTTTTATCAACAAGCTGCTCTGCATAAATGAAAGCGCAGCAAATATGTTTTCTGCTCTGTTGCCAATATTTGAACCTAACCCTAAATAAATTATATTTTTCATTTCTTTTTTACAATTTGTACATTGGAAAATAGGATGGAAACCGTTACCCACTTACCTTTTTTCTTTGAGCCTTCACAGATTATTATACCTTGCTTTTTTAAACCCCCAGTTTTGTATTCTGCAGTTTTTAATGTCATCCCAAGTTTTGAAGCTATTTCTTTTACAGATAAGTTAGAGTTTTTCTGCATTAAATCAACAATATTTTGCTCAGCAGAATTTAACCCCTCATCGTTTGAGGTTTTATTTCCATCAAATTTTTTCAATTTAACAATAGTAGTTAAGCTGCTACCGGTTTTCTCAAAAGTCGGAAATTCCGAATCTTCCTCTTTACAACATTAATAACTGTTTTACTTACTTAATATTATAGCATGAATTCGTAAAAATCTACACGAGCTGTAATGTAATAGTTATATTGTTTGTGAAAATGATAATAAAGCAAAGAAGAACTGGTATACAACTGCATAGCAGCTCTCCTTTGCTTTTAGTTGTTTTAATGTAGCTTAGTTAAATCTTATAGGAAAACTTAAGCATCCCAGCCATAGAGTTACCAGCTTTACCGTCAGAATATTTAGCAGAAAGGTCAACGCCGATGTTTTTGTAAGAAGTGTTAAACCCAGCTTCAACAAGACCTCTACCTCCGCCAAGCTCAGGCGTGTCAATAGGAGTATCTAGAAAACCAGTTTTGGTAGCGTCAACTTTAATCTTGTTAGCAGGTTCATATTCAAAACTTCCTCCAAAGTAAATGCTTTGGGAGTTATGTTTATCAGAAATAAAATGTTGTATTTTTACGCCGAGTTTAACTTTTTGAATAGATTCAGTTTTAAAGTTAGCGTGGTAAGTGCCAGGAAGTTCAACATTGTTTTTGCCAGCAAGATTGGTAAAGAAGTATTTACCAGAGAAGTCTAAACCTAAGTTGTCATTGAGATTAAGAAGATATCCAAGTCCGCCATGAGCGCCGTAATAAGTAGTGGAGTAGTCAAAACCAAAACTAGAAATTTTAGATAGGTCAGAAGTGAAGTAATCAGAAGAAACATTCCCAAGTCTAGCAGAAGCGTCAAAATAGATATTGTTGACAAGGTCTAATCTAGCAAGAATACCGCCGCCATTATAGTAAGCGTTGCCATTGCCAAGAACAGTCCAATCATCTTGAGAATCTTGGAAGAAGGTAGAAGTTTCATATTTACCTTGACCATGTTCGAAAAATAAGCCAAGAGTGAGATTGTGGTTAAAGATAGAAGAATCTTTAGCAAGACCAGCGATGATAGAGAAAGCGTTGACATCAATGTCGTTAGTATTAGAAGTGAAGAATTTGTTTTTAGAAGTAGAGAAAGCGGCAAAAGGAGAAAGACCTTTAGAAGAGAAGAAAGGCTCATTGTTGTGGGAGGAAGCTTTAGCTTGGTTTCTAGCAGAAAAGAGACCTTCATCCATGATGAGGTCTAAACCTTGGATAATGAAAGAAACATTAGCAGCGCCAGCTTGAGGAATAACGACAGTCTCGGAGTAAAGGTTAAGAGGTTGGAGTAGAGTAGGGGAGTCAGGGTCAGGGGTGGGAACAGGAATAGGATTATTGACATCGGGTTTATCATCAGAAGTATGAACAATAAATGGGTCAAAGGTAAAGATTAAAGACTTATTGTTAAGACCAAGTTCAAAAGAAGTTTGAGTGTTTTCAAGATAGCTAGGATTATTGATCATGGAGAGTTTGGCGTCGCCAGCGAGGTGAACAAGGTTAACAAAAAGAGTGCTAGTATGAGTATTAAAGTTAGCCATAGTAAGTTTGTTATAATCAATTTCAATGTCAGTAGCTTGGTTGGCAAGATTAAGGACATTATCGTTGTTAGTGATATTATTAGGCAAACTGAAAGCGAAGGTGTCAAAGTTATAAATACCGCCAAGCGTTACAGCTTTAACATTATCGATTATAACAACATTGTTGGAGATATTAAGATAAGAAGCTTTATCTTTGGCATTTTGGCTGATTTCATAAGCATATATTTGGCAATCAGAAACATTTACAGGAGCCTTAACAAGGAGTTTATTACCAGTTACAGTTATGCTATCAATGTGAACTGTGTCGGAATTATAGAGTGAAATATTAGTTAAATGTAAATAATTTGTATTAGTGAAGTTAGAGTTCAATTCAAGAGTATTATTGGACAAAGAAATAAAAGGATAGAATTCGTAAGAATCTCCTGTTATTGTTAAGTCAGCAACAGCAATAATACTATTTGCAACAACAAGACTGGGAGAATTAAACGATAGCAAGTTATTATTTAGGTTAACATTCCAAGTTGTGCCTAGGGTTGCTCTATTTGGTGCATCTAAATATACATGAGCAGCAAATAAATTGGGAGTATCTACATTGGCATTTACATTTACTATATTATTAAAGAGATTTACGGTAGAAGTGCTATTGTCAATATTTGAAGAAAGTAATAACATACTACTATCATTTTGAGTAGCGCCAAGAACAGAAGCGCCAATAAGATTATCACAAATACAGTTAGAAGAGATATTTACGATATTATAACTAGCTTCAATGGTAGACTTTAAAGTAGATGAATCGTTATCTACTATAGGGTTAGCAAGAGCGCCATAAATTCCCCAAAAATTGTTGACATCATTAGAAATATTTACAGTGTTATAAGTGGAAATATTTATACTGGGAAGGGTATATACATCTGGCCATGAGATTAAATTAAGATTTCCCATGGTAGCACTATCTCCATTTCCTACAATATGATGCCCAGGGTTTGTAGTAGTTACATCAATAGTTTGACCAGCAATGAGAGAATTAGGAGTTAAGACAAGACAAGACAAGACAAGACAAGACAAGACAAGACAAGACAAGACAAGACAAGACAAGACAAGACAAGACTAAAAAGGTGTACCTTAAAAGCTTTAAAAAGATTAAAATAATTTGACATTAGCTACCTCCCTTGCTTTTTTCTTTTGTCGGCTATATATATTTTAACTCTTGTTCTTTAACTCAAATAGAAGTATATAATATCATTTTTTACATTTTGTAGCAAGTGCTAAAATGTATCATATAATATTATATAATAATGTTAAAAATTAGTACAAGAGGTTTTATGAATAAATTAAATTTAAGAGTTTCTTATGCAGATACAGATCAAATGGGGATGGTGTATTATGCAAATTATTTAAAGTTTTTTGAAAGAGGTAGAACAGAACTACTTAGAGAAATGGGCATTGAGTATAACGGATTAGAGGAAAAGGGTCTTTATCTGCCAGTATTAAATGTAGAATGTAGGTATGTTTCTCCTGCAAAATATGATGACATAATAACTGTTGAAACAAAAATATGTGAGATAACAGCAGCAAGTATTACGTGTTATTATGAAGTTAAAATTGCTATCAAACTTTTGGCTATAGGTAAAACCAAACATCCTTTTGTAAATAAAGAGTTAAAACCTATAAGAATACCAAAAGATATTAAACAAGTATTGGGAAAATATCTTGAAAAGTAGTACAGATATGCACTTTATGACACAAGCTTTAAAAGAAGCTTACAAAGCTTATAAGAATAATGAGGTGCCTGTAGGTGCGATAATAGTTAAAAACGGCAAAATAATATCTAGAGGTTTTAACCAGTGTATTTCTATGTCAGACCCTACAGCTCATGCTGAGATTGTTGCTTTGAGAAAAGCTGCAAAAAAGTTAAAAAATTACCGTTTGAATGATTGCTATGTATATGTTACAATTGAACCATGTGTAATGTGTGCAGGGGCACTGGTAAATGCCAGAGTTAAAAAGGTTATTTTTGGTTCTTTTGATAAAAAAGCAGGAGCTTGTAAAAGTGCTTTTAAAATAGCCAGCAATAAAAAGCTTAACCACAAAATAGAAATTGTTGGCAGCAAAGAAGAATATCTAAGTGTAGAATGCGCAAATATTTTGCATAATTTTTTTAAAGAAAGAAGGAAAAAATAAATTATATTTTTTTTGGGGGGGGGGGTGAACAGGGTTCGACGGGAGTGGCTTAAGTAATGACAGCAGGTCGGAGTTGGTCGATGGCTCCGTAAAAATCGACCGAAAAATAAACAACGATAAATTCGTTCCAATGCAAAGCGTTAAACCTTTTATGGGTTTTGGCGCAATGCCAATAGCTGCTTAATGTAGCTACGTTTTACCTTTGACGCCTGCTATTAGGATAAAACGACAAGAGCAGGTTAGCTTTAAATGGTTTGTACCGTCAATTTAAAGTGAAATTTAAACGGTGCTGGTTTATAGCGTAGTTTCGTTCGGAGATAGCGCCATAAATAAGATAAAATTCCGAACTAAACCTGTAGCGGTCTTACTGAAACATTTTCGGACGCGGGTTCAATTCCCGCCACCTCCACTTGAGTATATTTTTTGCAGTTGTTGTATAAAAATATTTGTAAAACAAGCTTATCAATTAATAAACGGGCGATCAGCTTTTTGGTATTTTAAAAAGAGATATTTATTTGAGTTTGTTGATCTACTCTTTTTGAAGCCAGCTTATCACATTAAATTGTTTAATTCCATTATGGTCGCTAGTTACGTTATCCATGGTTATCAAAAATTTAGGGTAATTGTCTTTTATGTGATTAAAAGGTTCAATCTCACGAGCGAGCGTACCTTTGTCTAAAACGGAAGCAGATACTTGATAATATTCTATCTGTTTGTTTTTAGAAACTACAAAATCTATTTCTGTTCGTCCTGCTTTTCCGATGGAAACGATATACCCGCGGCGTAAAAGTTCTAAATATACTATGTTTTCAAGAATATGTCCTATGTCTTTATTTTCAATCGACAGCACAACGTTGCGAATTCCTGTATCGCAAATATAATACTTTGGCTCTGTTTTTAGGTTCATTTTTCCTTTTATATCATACCGTTGCACTTTATAAAACAAATATGCATCACAGATAGCTTCAAGATAAGTGTCAACTGTTGTCGAACCTACCGGTCTTCCGCTTGAAGTTAAGGTATCGGCAATCTTTTTGGCAGATACAGGACTGCCCATATTTGAACACAAAAATCTTATTATTGATTCCAAAAGTGCGCTATCAGTAATTCTTTTTCTTGTTAAAATATCTTTGACCATAACAGTTGTGTAAACACCTTGCAAATATTGCGAATGCATCAAAGAGTTTTCTACCAATGTGGCAGCAAATGGAAAGGCACCATAGTTCATGTAATCATTAAATAAAGAATGCTGGTTACTAATACTTACTATCTTGCCATACTCCACAAAAGAAAGCGGTAACATACTAATTTCAATGTATCTTCCTGTTAACTTTGTTGCAAGTTCGCCTGAAAGCATATAGGCGTTTGAACCTGTTATATAAATATCAACCATCTTATTTAAGTGAATGCTTGATATAGCTTTTTCATAATCAGTACAGTTTTGTACTTCATCAATAAAAAGATACATGCGTTTATTTTTCAATATCTTTGATGAAATATAATTGTGTAAACTTTTATGATTTAAAAGGTGACTGTTTTCCTCGTAATCTAAATGTACATAAATTATTTGTTCATCACTTATGTCTTTTTTCTTTAAAAAATTAATAAATAACTCTAAAAGAGTTGACTTACCAGAACGTCTAACGCCGGTAACAACCTTGATTATATCTTTTTCAAGCCACATTTCTAACTGTTTTAGATAAAGAGTACGTTCAATTATCTTGTTCACTTTAATCACCTCTTTCAATATTACAGCAAATACTTGCAAAAAAGTAAAGTATTTGTTGAAATCAAGAAATGCTTGCAAAAATCAACAAATATTTAACCAACCTCAACAGAATATCTGCAGCTTAATTTACCAGGCACTGCCTAGTAAATTGGATATTTAATATAAAATTATCTACATATATAAAACTTTTCTTAAAGCCATTTATATTTATAGGATTATTTAAGTGAAAGGTATCTTAGAAAAATAATCACTGGTAATTTTATTTTGCGTTTGAACCCAAGTCGCAGTTTCCTTAGATGTATCATTTTCTAACCAACGGTAAGGATCAGTCACTTCAATCCTAAAGTAATTATCTATTATGTTCACTTTTTTTGTATTGAACATATCTTTTTTCTCCCTCTTACTTAATTTCGTTGTTTTGGCTAGCATAATTAAATAAGCATATGTATAATCTAAAATTTTTGCAAATGCCAATTATTAATATATAAATCTATAATAAAAATGTAAAGATTATTAAGTATTTAACATTCTATTTTTTCTTTAAAACTTAACTCACTGCTATTATTGACAAGTATATTAATTACATAGTATACTCATATCATTAATTGCTTATTAATTTTTGTATAAAATGGAGATATTTTGCTGGAAACAGGAAGATTTTATAAAAAATATATTTTTGTTTTTACAGTAATTCTTCTCAATATTTTGTTTTATAATTATGCATATTCTGAAGATGCATTTCTTATTAAATGTATGAAAATTGCAGAATCTCGAGATCCTAAGTTAATGGTTGCTTATGAGCAAGTTCAGCTTTCTAAATCAAGAACTATCCGTGCAGCGAGATCATTTTTTCCACAATTTATGTTGCAGCATACAAACTCCAAAGGAAAAACTGCAACAGCTACAGATATTAGCGGGTATGAATATATCAGTGAATCTTATGGACTAAAAGCTTCTCAAGCTTTGTATGAAGGATACAGAACGAGGGGTTCGTATGAGTATGAATCCATGATGGTTACAGCTTCTCAATATAACTACACAAAAACTCGCGAAGAACTATTTTCAAAAATAAAACTGGCCTATTATGAATATCTAACAACAAAGAAGGAATCTCAAACTTTAGGTAAGGCGCACGAAATAGTTGTTGATTTATTTAATAAAGTAAAAAAAGAGTATAAAGCAAAAGCTATTTCAGAGCTAGATTTATTGGAAGCCGAGAATTTTAAAGACAGAATAACTGACATGTATGAAGCAGCCAAGATAAATTACGAATTTTCAATAAAGAAACTTGTAAATCTTGTGGGTATTATAGATATAAAAGATGTAAATATTGAACCTTTAGATATGCTTTCAGACGATGTTCCTGAAATTTCATTTAATTTAGATAGTTTAATGGGCCTTGTTTTAACTAATAATTTAGAGGTCCAGACGGCAAAGATTCAAGCAGAAATGGCTAAGATGAAAATAAAAATTAACAGATCCAAAGTTATTCCTAAATTTTATCTTGAGGGATTTTATGGTAGAAGTGGGGAAGCTTTTACAACACAACCTCTTACATTAACTACTTCTTGGAACGTTATTGGGAAGCTTTCTTGGGGTTTATGGGGAAATTCTTTAGAAGCTAGTTATACTCAAGATAAAACTGATCCAAAAACTATAGTTGATGCAAGTAAAAGAATAGATACTCAAACTCAAGATGTGAAGTTGTCTATATTAGATGATTTAGGATATTTTGTTGATACTAAAGAAAGTGATGTTAGTTCTAATCAAACAAATGCAGATTATATGGAAACTTTGAAAACTAAAAGACTTGATACAGAAAAAGCATATAACGATTATTTAAATTCTTTAAATACTGCAAGAACTTTAAAGAAAGAAATAATTTTAAGAGAAAGAAAGCTTGCATTGATGAAAAAGAGAAATGCACTTTATGAGGTACAAACTGTAAGCTTAATGGAAGAGGCATGGAAGTATGCAGAGGCGATAGCTTCTTATGCTAAAGCAACTTACCAAAATTATTCGTCTGTAACAGAAATGGAAAAACTTACATTAACACCTTTAAGGTAATATAATAGTGAGGAGGGGAAATTGGAAAAATTAAAATATTATTTTTATCTTGTTTTGGATAATATTGTTTTGTTTACTGAGAGATTATTATCTAAATATCCGATTAAAACTAAAAAAAATATTTATATTATTGTTATAACAGTAGTTGTTTTATCTTTAGCTTTTTGTACATATTTATTATTTTTTAGAAAAAATAAGACTCATATTCAAACTCAAAGTTTAATACAAGTTAAGGTTATTAATATTGTAAAGAAAGATTTTACTGATAAATATACTGTTATGGGTTCAATAAAAGGCGCTGTTGAAAATGACATGCGTTTTGAAATAGATGGTAGGATTGCAGTGTATAACTTTAGAGAAGGGGATAAAATAGCAAAAGGCGAAAATATTTGTTCTTTAGACCCTAAAGATGCTATGACTAAAGTAGCTTATGCTAAAAGTAAATATAAGAGCGACCAGTCTGCGTACTTTTCTGCAAGAGAAAAATATAAAGTGTATGAAGATTTATATAAAATGAAAGCTCTTTCTGAAAGCAAACTTTCAGAAGCTAAGTTTGAAATAGAATCTAATGAACTTAGAGCAAAAGCAGCAAAATCTGAACTGGATCTTGCTGAATTAACTTTAAAGAAGACAATACTTCTTGCTCCAAGTGATGGTATTTTAGCAGAAATTATTGTAAAACCTGGCGAGTATATTACTCAGCAGGATGTTGTATGTAAGTTTATAAGCGATCAAGGTACAAATTTTGAAGTTGATATACCAGAAAAAGATGTAAAAAAGATGAAAGTGGGTCAAAAAGTTAAAATAATAAGTGATGCATATGCAGAGAAAGAATTTGATGGTCAAATTGCAGAAATAGCTCCTATTGTTAAAGAGAGAACAAGAACATCAAACGTTAAAATAAACGTAATAAATGATGATAAGCTTTTACGTTCTGGTATGTTTGCAAGAGGCACTATTTTTATAAAAGAATTGAAAGATGTAATAGTAGTGCCCACAGATAGTATAATTTCTTTAAATGATACAACATTTTTAATTCCTGTAGTCGTTCCAGATTCTACCCCTTTTGAAGGGACAGTTCAAATGAGACCTTGTATTATTGGCAATAAAATGGGTGATAAGACTGTTGTAATGCAAGGTCTTAATATGGATGACCTTATTGTCGTAGAGACGCAAGGACAGCTTTCTGATGGTATAAAAGTTAAATTTCAAATTGTTGAACAAGAGGAAGATGTGCCTATTTCTGAAGAGTAATCTTTAAATATTGTTTTTAAAACTACAATATAAAAATATATGATTGATATAGGTATAAAAAAACCAATAACTACCCTAATGATAGTTTTTGCGTTAATAATGTTCTCGTCTATTATGGCCACTAAAATATCTGTGGAGCTAAATCCTAGCGCTAAAACAGGAATGGTTAGCGTTATTACACGTCTCAGAGGTGGCATTGCTTCTAGTGAAGTAGAAAAGAACGTAACGCGTCCTTTAGAAGAGGTATTTTCTGAGCTTGGTGGCTTAAATGAAATGATTTCTTCTTCAAAAGAATCAGAATCTAATATTATGATGACTTTTCATCATGGCATAGATACAGATTTTGTTGTTATAGACATACGTGAAAAAATTGCTTTAGTAAAACATCTTCTTCCTAAAGAAACTGAAAAACCAATAATTGCAAAATTTGAACAATCAGATTCTCCAATAATTATTTTGGCTATGAGTTCGGAAAAATTTTCTACTGAAGAACTTAGAAATCTTGCCGAGAAGAATATAAAAGAAAAACTAATGAGAGTTGCAGGCGTTGCAAATATTGAAATTGGTGGAGGCAGAGAAAGAAAACTTTTAATAAACGTAGATAATTCTAAACTAATAGCTTATAACCTCCCTATTCTTGAGGTTATACAAAAAATAAACCTTTCAAATATTTCAATATCTGCAGGTTCCATAGATCAAGACAATAAAAGTTTCGTAATTAGAGCCACAGGAGAGTATAAAAATGTTGATGAGATAGCAAATACAGGTGTTGCAATTACTCCTTCAGGTTCAATAATAAAAATCAAAGATATAGGTACAGTAAAAGATTCTTTTTATGAGCCGACGTCGTTTTCTAGACTTAATATGCAGGCTGTAGTGTCTTTGTATATTCAGAAAGAATCAGCGGCAAATACTATAAGTACGGCAAACGATGCTATAAGAGTTATTGATAAGTTGAGAGGAGAAATAGACCCAAACATTGTTTTAACTGTTGTAAAAAATGATGCAGATTATATAGGAAAAGCAATCTATTCTCTTTGCGAGGCTTTAATAGTTGGTGCAATACTTCTTGCTGGAATTTTATTTTTATTTATGAAAAATATTAGAAATGTAATAATTGTTGCTACTACTCTACCATTAAGTCTCTTAATATCCATACTTCTTATGTATCTTACAAATCAGACTTTCAATGTTATGACCTTAAGCGGGCTTGCTATGGGTATGGCAAATGTTATGGATAATGCTATTGTTGTGATAGAAAATATTTCTTTTCATTTTCACAGAAAAACTTATAAAACTAAAGAAGAACTTGTTGTTAAAGGAACTGCAGAGCTTTGGCAGCCAATCTTTGCTTCAACAGTTACAACAATAGTTGTATTCTTACCTTTGGTATTTTTAGATCCAGAAATAAGACAACTTTATATGCCTTTTGGCTTAACAATCACTTTTGCATTAATAGCGTCTTTAATAAGCACAATGATATTTGTGCCTCCGCAGATTTATAGGTGGCAAAATAATTTTGAGTTGGAATTTCAAGCTTGGTATGTGAAAATTCAACATATGTATGTCAAAATATTGAAATTTGTTTTTAAAAAACAAACTTTTGTTTGGATGTTAGTATTTATATGTTTTTTGTTTTCTGTAAAAATTCTTAAAAGTAGAGACTCTGAATTTATGGATTCTGGAAACGCAGATATGTTTAGAATAGGTATCCAGTTTCCACCTGCCACACGTATAGAAGTTTCAAATGAAATAGTAAAAAAAATGGAAACAAAGTTATTATCTTTTAAAGATGATGTTAAAAGAGTATCTTCTAAAGTAGAAAAATTAAGTACGTTTATAGAAGTTACAGTTTATCAAGAAACAGAGCGTTTTAAAAATGAGTTTCGTAAATTTTTTGGAGATTATTCTCCTGCATTTGTTTATTATCAAGACTCAAACACTTCGGGCAATAAGGAAATCTTTGTAGATTTTTTTGGCCAAGATTATGATACTTTAAAACAACTTGCCTTTTCTTCATCTGGTAAATTGCAGCAAGTCAAAGGTCTTACAGATGTTAAGATAAGAATGAGGGAAGATGAGCCTGAAATTAATCTTTTTGTAGACCATTACAAATTAGCTTTATTTGGTTTAGATGTAAACAGTTTTGGGAACACATTGCATGCTAATCTTAGAGGTTTAATAGCTACTCAGTATAGAAAAGACGGAGAACAAGTAGAAGCTATAGCAAGGCTTAAGCCAGGTACTGTTAAAAATGTAAATGATGTATTATTTTTGCCTATAATTAATGCAAAAAAAGAAGTTGTTCGTGTAGGACAAGTTGCAACAGCTCAAGAGCTTAAATCTACTCAAGAAATTTGGCATAAAAATAAAAGACGTTTTATACAATTAAGCGCAAATAGAGAAAAAATAGGTTTGACAACTGCAGCCAATGGTATTAATCAAGCTTTAAAAGATATGACTTTCCCTCAAGAATACTCTTTTAATCTTTCAGGTGATTATGAAAAGACAGTTAATAGTCAAGGTCAATTTATGCTTGCAATTGCTTTAACTGTTATTTTAATATTTTTTGTTTTAGCATCTATTTTTGAATCTTATAAACAGCCATTTCTTATTATGTTTGCTTTACCTCTTAGTATAATAGGGGTTGCATTTTCTCTTTGGGTTTTTAAAAAGCCGATAAGTCTTGGGGTTTATATTGGAATAATGATTTTGTTTGGCTCTATTGTTTATGGCTCTATCATTATTGTAGATAAAATTAATCAAAGAAGAGTTGGTAGAACAAATATATTAAGAGTAATTTTTGAATCCTGTAGAGAAAGATTACGTCCAGAGCTTATAACATTTTTAATGAAAACTCTAGGTCTTTTGCCTATGGTATTAAGCAAAGACGATGCAGCTTCAATGTGGAGATCTATGTCTTTAACAGTTCTTTTCGGAACGCTTACAGGCACTATGCTTACACTTTTAATTATTCCAACTGCTTATTATCTTATGGATAATCCAAAAAAGAGTTTTCATGGTATGCTAAATAATTTAAGTTTTTTAAAAAAATTTGTCATGCCTATGATAAGTAAAGTTTTTAAAAGATTAAGATTGCCTGGTATTGTTAGGGGAGAAATTAATACGCCTAAAACACCTAAATTAAAAATTTGAATAATAAATTTGAGGTAAAATATGAGTATAATGAGAATGCCTGTAGATAGACCTGTTACAACGATTATGTTGTTTCTATCTATTGGTCTTTTAGGTTTAATTTCTTATACGAGAATTCCTCAGGAATTGTTTCCATCTATGGAATATCCTCAAATAACTATCGTAACAAAGTACGATGGAGCAGGTCCTGAAGAGGCAGAAAAATTGATTAGCAAGATGGTGGAAGAAACAGCAGGTACGGTAAAAGATATAAAGAGAGTTTCTTCTAACTCAAAAGAAGGCGTATCCATAGTTACGTGTGAATTTAAATGGGGTGTAAATATGGACTTTGCCGCTATGGACGTGCGCGAAAAGATAGATTTAATAAAAGAAAGTTTGCCAAAAGACGCTTTGGAGCCTGTTGTTTTAAAATATAATCCAACTCAAGTTGAAGCTATGATGCTTTCTGTAAGTTATAAGGATGGCGATATATCAGATATGAAAATGGCAGAATTGCGAAGACTGACTAAGAGAAATATTAAAGATGAATTAGAGCGTATCCAAGGTGTTGCAAAAGTTGAGCTTAGAGGGGGAGAAGAAAAAGAAATTTTAGTTGAGATAGACAAAGGAAGACTACTTGCAAATCAAGTTTCTATAAATGATGTTATTACCTCGTTAGAAAATGCCAATATAACTTATCCTGCAGGAACAATCAAAGAAGGTAAACACGAATATTTGGTGAAAACTGTTGGGGAATTTCAAAGCGTAGATGACATTGCTAACATGTCTTTTTCTAAAACAGACAACAATATCGATAGAGTCAGAAGCTCTAAGAGAATTAAAAATGAAGTTCAAGATTCTGGTAGTAAGGTGGTTTTTCTAAAAGATATTGCAGATGTCAGTGAATCTTTAAGAGATAGGAAAGGTTATTCTCGTTACAATAGTAGAGAAAATATTTCAGTTGGTATTTATCAGCAGTCTGGATCAAATTTAATTAATTTGTCAGAGGCGGTTCATAAAAAACTCAAAGAGATAAAAGAAAAATTTCCAGAGGATGTAGATATTAAAGTTACATCTGATCAATCTGACTTTATTAAGGAATCTCTTGCAAATTTATATTCAAATGGTATACAGGGCATACTTCTTTCTTTTATACTTTTATACTTTTTTATGAAAAGTTTTATGGCATCAACAATAATTAATATAGCTATACCAGTTGCTTTATGTTCTACAACAAGCCTTATGTATTTTGGGGACATTTCGCTTAATACTATGTCACTTGGAGGGCTTACTGTAGGTATAGGTATGGTTATAGATAATTCTAATGTTGTTTTGGAAAATATTTTGATGTCATTTCATAAACTCAAAGGTGTTGCAAAGAAAGAAACCATTTATGAAGCTACAAAAAGCTTGATAGCTCCTATTATGAGTTCTACACTTACGTCTGTTGCAATATTTATTCCTTTTGTTTTTGTGGCTGGTATGATAGGCCAACTTTTTAAACAGCTTGCTTTAACAATTACATATTCCTTAATATCCTCTATATTTGCAGCACTTTTTCTTGTGCCTCGTTTGTGTCTTACTGCGGATTTATCAAAGCAGTCTATTACTGCTGGAATGGATACAATTAATAAATATTTTGCGCCAAGTTTTAGAAAAGTTTTAGATTATAGTTTAAGTAAGGTTACTTTGATAATTTTAATTTATACAGCTTTAGGTGTTGTTTGTTTTATGTTAATTCCAAAAGCTTTTATGCCTAAAGTTGATGAGCGTCGTTTTGTTTGCAATGTTATTTTGCCTCCAGATACTCCTTTAGAAGTAACAAATTCTGTATCAAAAAAAATAGAAAAATTAATCTCTAGATACCAAGAAGTAAAAGATATTTCAGTAAGTGTTGGATCTACAGGGGATAGTTCAGGTGTGGCTTCAATAGAATCTCTAAGCACTTATCAATCTAGAATTATAGGCAGACTATATCCTGAAGGGCAGGATACAGAGACTTTAGTAGCAGATATTTCAAATGAGATAAGGAAATGGAATATTAAAGGCCTTGAAACAGAATTTATGACTCAACAAGGACTTTTTGGATCTGGTGTTGGTGCATCTTCTGGACTCTTAATAGAAATAAGGGGAAGCGATTTGGATATTTTAAAAGACTCTGCAGATCAGATACGTGAAATCATGGATAAGATGCCACAATTTTATGGCATAAAATTGGATCCTCCAGACCAAGTCCCAGAATTAAGGCTTACTATAGATAGAGAACGTTCTTCAATGTTTGGTCTTTCAACACAGGATATTTCTGCTATGACTTTGGCTGCTATAAAAGGCTTTGTTGCCACTAAACTTAAAAGAAAAGATGATGAAATGGATGTGAGAGTTAGAATGCGTTTAGAAGATAGAAATAAGCTTAGTAAAGTGATGGAGATGACAGCATACTCTCCTTGGGGTATGACTATACAATTAAAACAAATTGCGAATCCTCAATTTGTAAAAACGCTACCTTCTATAAAAAGGATTGAAGGAGAAAGAACTTATTTACTTTCAGCAAATATAAAAGGAGATTTTGCAAAAGCGGTTAAAGAAATTCAGAGTATATTGGATGTTAAGTATAATAATGAAAAAGTCCATTGTGTTATTTCTGGAGAAATGCTTGCCATGAAAGAAGCTTTAACACAAGTTTCTTTTGCTTTAGGTCTAGGAGTTATAATTATATTTATGATTTTAGCTTCAGAATTTGAGTCTTTATTCCAACCTATAATAGTTATGACTGCAATTCCTCTTGGAGTAGTAGGTGCAACTTTTGTTTTATTTGTTACAGGGCAATCTATAAATTCTATTTCTATGTTGGGTTTTATTATGCTTGTGGGAAACGTTATAAATATTTCAATTTTATTGGTAGACAGGTTTAACATAATGTACGATGAAGAGCAAAAAAAAATTGGTGGCCAAAAACCAGATATTCTAATTCTAAAGAAAAATGTTGTGGATGTAACAGTTCATCACGTCAGACCGATAACTATGACGACCCTTACTACAATTACAGGCCTTATACCACTTGCTATTGGGCTTGGAGGTAGCGGGGGCTCTACAAACCAGCCTATGGCTATAGCTGTTGTTGGTGGACTTTCTTTTGCTTTAGTTTTAGCATTATTTTTTGTTCCATATGTTTATCTTGTTACAAAAGGTATGAGAAATAATACAAATGCGCAGAGAATTTTTCCTATTGAAGAAAAAGTAGTAAGCGTCCAAGATGAGTTATAAAAGCTGTAATTTATCTATGTTTAGTTGTTTGTTTTAAAATCTCATTTTCATATTTTATTTTATATTTGTGTACCTGACTTGACCAGTTTTAGTAATGGTCAAGTCAGGTTTTAAGAAAAAGTGGGATTTGTTTTTAAATTTTAAAAGAGAACTTAAGCAAGCCAGACATGGAGTTGCCAGCCTTACCATCAGCATATTTTGCAGAAAGGTCAATACCAATGTTTTTGTAAGAAGTGTTAAACCCAGCTTCAATAAGTCCTCTACC
>JAIRXS010000017.1 GCA_031268145.1 Candidatus Endomicrobiellum siamense | reverse complement strand
CTAGTTATCTTTTTGAATGCCGTTCCCGACCTTCGGCACCAACTGTAAAAAATAATAGTTAAATGATTACAATTATCGAAGGACATTATGATAGTGCTTTGGCCAAAGCACGGACTCTTGTTGAAGAAGTTTTCATTTATGTGATAGAAAAAAAGGGTGAAAACCCATCAGAAAAAGGAGATATACATAAATTATATGGTCAAGTTAAAAATCTCTATGAAATGCATCAAGGCAAAAATGTAGATTTGAGAATAAATACATTATTGTCTGGTTTGGAAAAAATAATTGATTCTATTGCTCAAATGAGAAATGAACAAAGTGATTCACATGGAATTGGTAGTCGTAGACTTAATTTAAATGACTATCACGCTCGTTTATTTGTTAATTTAGCAATGATTTTAGCTGATTTTATTCTGTCAGTTGCTAATAAAGCTAACAAGTAATTATTATTTAACTTTAAAAATCTATATTTATTATTGTTTAGAGAGTTGTCTTGAATGGTGAAGAGGATCCTCTTCACCACTCAAGATAACTCTCATTCGGGCTTAAGTTGAATAATTTTTCAAAATTATAGCTCTTTAAGGTGATCTGGCCTCCAACGCCCCGGCACTATCGGAGATCCGTTTTTCGGTATTTTTATGGCCTTCAGATAAATTTAATTTTCACAGGTAAAAAGTTTTGACATTAAGCCAAGTCTATGGCAAAAATAAAATTTAAAAGTGCTGTACTAAAACCTGTAATTTTATACAGTACTTTCATAAAAAATTTAATAATTTCAGCTAGCTAATTAGCATAAAAAATGTTTTCTAAATATTAAGCAAGTATATCAGTATAGAAATTAAAAAATAAGATCTATTTTTGATATACAGTAACCCCCGTTAATAAAATATGATTAACAAACCCGCTTGGGTCGTCACTTTTATCTACTAATATAGGTTCAATATGAAAATTGATTTCGATAGTAAGCCTCCAAAGTACTCCAGAAACTTTTAAATAATTACCTTTAAAGTCATTAAAAAAAACTGCAATATCAATATCGCTATTTTCATTGGCTGTATCGGTAGCGTAAGACCCAAATAATACAATTTGATCTGGCGATAATACTTTTAGAACTTTGTCAGCATATTGCTGTACTATCATTATAGCTTTTTCTTTATCCATAATAAAAACTTCTCAGTATTTTGACAGGTATCTTTACATACTTCAGCAGTGAAAGTCTTATAAATATCATCTTTTTCTTGTCGATATCTTGCCTCAATATTTAATGGCATTAATTCAGTTAAAAATAACAATTGTTCATCATCTAAATCAGAACTAATGCCAGCTATTTCAGCTAACTCAGTTAAAGAATGTATTTTAGGTGGATATTTATTAGTATTTTTAGCTATAATAGCTTTAATGGCCTTTTCAGTTGCTAAATGGCACATAAAGCCAGCAAGAACATATTCTTTTATACGAGATACATTTTTGGCCGATCTAAGGTTTTTTTCCGCTGATGGAATCCAAAAATTTTTTTGCGAATCTGTAAGACCTTCTGATTTATCGCCGGTGGTATTATTTGTTACTATATCTTCAATATCATCAGTTTTTTCAGACATATTAAATCCTATTGTGGTTAAGATAGCAACCAGAGCTATTTTTTGATCCGCTCCGCTATTTAAATTTAGTGGTTTGACCCATAGAGGCTTTTCTCGGCCAACTGTTACAACCCACTTAAGCATATAAAAAAAATACCGAAGACTTTCTGTCTTATATCCCAGCCTTTCACCTTAGCTTTTTATTATATCCCATGATAGCCTTCAATGGCAAATTTTCTGCGATTCCAATGAAATCACAGATTTATAAACAGTTGTCTGATTAGCGGTCACTGGATATAATTTGAAAATCCGCAAGTACAATAAATCAATAGTACCTTTTAAGGCTCGTATTGATTCTTAATAGCTTATAATAGATAAATAATTATCTTTATTTCTAAATTTATTAGAATCTTCTTTAATGCTTATAGATGTGAGGTGGGGAGACCACCTCACATCCATAATGCTCTATAAGGTTTTAGAAACTGAATCTTTTGTCCCAGGCAAGCTGAAAAATCTTTGACCTTAATCCAAGTCTATGGTGTCTTAGACGGTTGTTTATGTCCAAGAATAGACGGACTGTTTTGTCCACAAGAAGACGAAAAACTTGTCCAAGCTATAGTTGAACGGTAATTATAGACGGTAAAAGTTGGCCAAAAAACTTTGTGTACAAATATACTTAATATTCAATATTTACTAACTAATGAAGTATCGAATGATTATTTATATGTTATATATGAAATAAAATAATAAAAAAATCAAAAAAAACATTTTACATAATAATTACCGTAAAAATAAGGGAAGGATAAAAAAATTTTTTTTGGTATTAAGATTTTTATTTTTTTGGAGTCAAAGACATTTTTTGGCGGACCACTAGAAAAATTTATTTTTAAAAATACAAGATGGGAAAAAAATTCTCCTGTTTTTTTGTCGGCCAGGGAGCCTATTAAGGTACATTTTTTTAAAACACAAGTAGGGTAAAAAATTTTTTTTCTCTTTATCACCTGGCCAGGGTGTAGATTCCACTCTTTTTTGACAACCCTTCCGACCAGTTTTGACAACTTTCCGATCAGTTTTGACAACGAGCCTGATACACTACATCTTGTATAGTCCAATTAAACACAAAAACCTACCGCTACGCGGTCTAAAAAGTTTAATAATTTCCTTTGGTAAAATTTTACCTCGCTTTGAGGTCTTGCCCTATTCAGGCGAGCAAAGCCCCTCCCTGACGAGGCCCCGGCCTCAAAA
>JAIRXS010000047.1 GCA_031268145.1 Candidatus Endomicrobiellum siamense | reverse complement strand
AAAGATTTGATAGATGGTAAGAGATATGGGTATCATGACAAAAAAGATCTAGAGATAAATTTTAATCCTGATGAGAATAACAAATTTGTATTTATAAGAGGGAATTATTCAGATTTTAGTAGGATGATAAGTAATGTAATAAATAATGCAGTAGAAAGTAGAGAGGAAGAAGTGAAGGTAGAAGTGTCTTATGGAGTAAAGGGAGAAGAAGTAGAAGTGAAGGTAAAAGATAACGGAAGTGGGATGCCCCAAGAGATGATAGAAAAGCTAAACAGAGGAGAAGCAGTAGGAACGACAAAAGAGTATGGACATGGAATAGGAATGGAACAAATACTAAAAACGATAAAAGATATGAAAGGGAAAATGGAAGTAAAGTCAGTAGAAGGGGAAGGGACAGAGTTTGTAATGAGATTTAAGAAAGTAGAGGCACCAAAATGGTTTGCAAGAAAGATAGAGATAAAGAAAGGGGACATTGTAGTAATATTGGATGATGAGATATTGATGTATGAGATATGGAGAAAACGGTTAAAGGGATATGAAAAAGACTTAACAATTAAATATTTTAAAGAAGGAGTGGAGGCATTAAATTATCTAAAAACAATAGAAGATAAGAGCAAAGTGTTTTTAATTGTAGATTATGAATTAAAGAAACAAGAAATAAATGGAATAGAAGTGATAGAGAAGAGTGGGATGAAAGAAAGGCATATTTTAATGACAAACAAATATTTAAGAGATATAAAAGAGTTTAAGGGAAAGAGTAATTTTTTAAAACTATTTCATAAAATGTATTTGAATGATATTGATATAGTTGTAAGTTAATCTAAACAAATATGACCTACCCACAAAAAGTGGACCAGTTGAGAGTAGGGTAAAAAGGATAAAAATGTCAAAATATATTTCTTTAACCGCTATAGGAGAAGATAAGTTTGGGATTGTCAATACAATTTCAGAGCTTCTTTACAAAGAAAAATGTAATATTGAAGATTCTACAATGACTATACTTCATGGCCAATTTGCTATGATTTTAATAATTAAATTGTGTTCAGGCATTTCTAAAAATACTCTTTTAAGCAAACTTAAAAATTATTCTAAAGCACTTGCTCTATCTCTTTTTTGTGCAGATATTAATTCTTATACGCAAAAAAAACGTTTGTCTAAAAAAACTTTTGTTATTTCTGTTTATGGAGCAGATAGAACGGGAATAGTTTATAATATAAGCAAGTATTTAGCTAATAATAAAATTAATATTACAGATGTTCAAACAACTGTATCTAAACATGATGGTCAAAAAATATATATGATGATTGTAGAGTCTAATTTTCCTGCAAATGTTTTAGAAAAAGAAATTTCTAAAGGTCTTTTTGAATTGGGAAAATCTCTAAATATTAATATATCTATAAATCAGGCAGAATCTTCGAACATATAGCAGACTGATAAATGAAAATACTTCCTATTATCACCATTACAGATCCATTGCTTAAACAAACCTCCGTTTGTATAGAGGAAATCACAAAAGAGATAAAAATTTTAATTGAAAATCTTAAAACAACTTTGTATGCTCACCCAAGATGCGTTGGAATAGCTGCAGTGCAAGTTGGTATATCGCAGCGAATTATTGTTGTTGACGCTTCTCAAAGCTCAAAAGAGAATAGGAATAATGGTCTTTTAATAATGATAAACCCTAATATAATATATTCCTCAGGCAAAATAAGTTCAAGAGAAGGATGTTTAAGCATTCCTGACTTTGTAGGTAATGTTGTAAGAAAAAAGAAAATAGAAGTTGAATATACAGACATTAACGGTAAAATACAAAAATTGGGAACTAGCGGATTTGAAGCTATAGTTATTCAGCACGAAATAGACCACTTAGATGGAAAAGTTTTTCTAGATAGGGTTATATCGTTGAGTACAGATGTGTTTAGAAGGCAAAATTAAAGCGTCTATAGCTTAATTGGATAGAGCATTGGCCTCCGGAGCCAATGGTTCCGGTTCAAGTCCGGATAGACGCATTTTTGTTAAGAACAAAAAATAAATGATTGATTTCAAGGTAAATATAAATAAACTTTATTCTATGATGGATAAATGTAATATATGCCCAAGAAAATGCGGTATAGCCAGAAATGATGGACAAAAAGGACTATGTAAAACTGCAAATAAACTATTTATTGCTAGTACTAATTTACATACTGGAGAAGAACCTCCAATAAGTGCAAAAAATGGCTCTGGAACAATATTTTTTTCTAACTGCACTCTAAATTGTGTTTTTTGCCAAAACTATCCCATCAGCCAACTTGGAAATGGAAAAGAAATAAGTTTAGAAAGTTTAGTAAATAGTATGTTAACCCTTCAAGAGAGAGGCGCGCATAATATAAATTTTGTTACCCCTACTCATTACAGCGCACAAATAGCAAAAGCTATATATTTCGCTAAAAAAAGAGGACTTGTTATCCCTACTATTTATAATTGTAGTGGTTATGAAAATGTTAAAACTTTAAAACTTTTGGAAGGTTTAATTGATATATATTTACCAGATATAAAATATGTAGACAATAAGATTGCTTTTAAATATTCTAAAGTTAAAAACTATGTTCAAGCAAATCAGCTAGCAGTAAAAGAAATGAAAAGACAAGTCGGCGATTTGCAAATTGATCAAAATGGAGTGGCAAAAAAAGGTATTATTGTAAGGCATTTAGTTTTGCCATACAATATAAATAACACTAAAAAAATTTTAAAGTTTATAGCAGAAGAATTGTCCAAAGACACTTATGTAAGTTTAATGTCGCAGTATCATAGCGCCTATAAATCAACTGAGTTTAAAGAATTATCGCGTTCATTGTCTTTGCAAGAGTACAATGAAGCAATTGATTATCTTGAAACGTTAAACTTAAAAAATGGCTGGATTCAAAACTTATAGAAGTATATTGAAAAATAAAGTTGCTTATATTAGTAGGAGTTCCTATGGGAAAACACGAAAATGGGCTTACCTCTATTTTATTGCATAATAAAAATAATCTTTGCGCGTCAGTTGTTGTCTTCGTGCGTGTAGGCTCTATAGATGAAAATTTTTCTCAAGCAGGGCTTTCTCATTTTTTAGAACATTTAATGTTTAAAGGAAGTAAAAATTATCCTGGCGATTTGATGTCTAAAAATGTAGAAAATATAGGCGGCGAAATAAACGCCACTACATCAAAAGAATTTACTATGTATTACATAAGTACACAAAAAGATAATGTAAAAGAAAGTATAAAAATGCTAGCTGATACTATAGCAAACCCGCTTTTCCCTCAAGATGAAATTGATATGGAGAGAAAAGTTGTCATAGAAGAAATTCAAAGGTATTTAGATAAACCGAGATCTGTTCTTTATGAAAAATTTTATGAAACTATTTATACCAAAAGCGCATTAAAAAACAGTATAATTGGACAAGCTAATATTATTGCAAATGTTTCTCGCAAAGAAATATACGATTATTATAAAACGCATTATATACCTGAAAAAATGATTGTTGTTGTCTCAGGTAATTTTGATAAAGTAAAAGTAGGAAAACTTATAGGAGAGACTTTCGGTAATTTCTATACACAACCCGCACCAAAAGAACCAGTTTGCTTAGAAGATATTGCCACGGGAAAAGACATAGTTGAACACAAAAAAGTTGAAGTTGGTTATATGCTCAGCGGATTTTTAGGGCCTAATATAGATGAAGATGATATATACATTGCAGATTTAGCTACAAATATTTTGGGCGGTGGAAAAACCTCAAGGTTATACAAATCTCTTTATGAAAATAAACGACTTGTATATAATATAGATTGTTCGTTTTCTTCTCATAAAGGGACAGGCAATATATGCATTGTGTCTGTCTTTGATGCTAAAAATATTGATACTATAAAACTAGAGATAAAAAAACAAATAGAAAATATTATCAACAATGGCATTACACAAGAAGAATTAAATAGATCTAAACTTTCAAAAAAAACTTCTTGGAGCTTCTCTTTAGAAACACCTCTTGATATTGCTGAAACATATGGTTATTGGTATTTAATTGGAAAACAAAAGTTTGTAGATGAATATTTAGAAAGAATAGAATCTGTAACGCTTGATGATATTCAAAATTTCTTTAAGGAATTTTATTCTAATAAGATGTTTTCTAATGTAGCATTATTACCTAAGGAAATGTAAATAGTAGGATATTTTCAATTAGAATATTATATAAAGATTATAAAACAGCCAATAACCAACGTCATTGTGCCCAAGGAGAGACTCTTCATAGTTACAGAATTTAGAAATGATTAAATTTATATCTCCCAAACTGGTAAAGCTAATACAGTTCCGTTTAAAGGTAAAGGAGATTGACGAAGACAAATAACTACACCTGTCCCAATTTTTAATTTGAATTGCTCCAATATGTAGAAGTTTTTAATATCATTTTTTGATGGAACTACTGTTTTCTTTACTTCTATAGGATAAATAACTCCTCCATCTTCTATGATAAAGTCAATCTCCCTTTGTTCTTTATCTCTATAAAAATAAATATTTGCTTCTTTGCCATTATGCCAATAACTTTTTAATATTTCAATAAAAGCGTACGTTTCTAAAACCCTTCCATCCATATATCCAGCTTCAAGAATTTCAGGACTATTCATTTTTGCTAAATAAGAGCACAACCCAGTATCTAAAAAATATATTTTTGGAGTCTTTATTATACTATTTGTTGGATTGTTATAATAAGGCTCTAATAATTTTACAATACCTGAACGTTCAAGAACTCTTATCCAAATTTTAGCTGTTCTTTGGTCTATCCCAATTTCTTTGCTTATGTCGGCATAATTTAAAAGAGTTCCTGTTCTTATAGCGACAGCTCTTATAAAATTGTGAAACTTTAGTTCGTTACCGCTGATATTTAAAGCATTTCTGACGTCTCTTTCAATATAAGATTGTAAATAAGACTTATAAAATGTATCTCTATTTTTTCCATTATGCACGATCAATCTGGGATAAGACCCTTCCCAAATTATTTTATAAATATCCATAAGTTTTTTTGGTTTAGATTTTAAACTCATCATATCCATACGTGGAAGAAATGGTTTACTTTCATATGGTTTTTTAATGATTTCTTTATAAGATAACCCTAACATGTCAAGTATCGCTACTCGCCCAGCAAGACTCTCTTGTATATCTTTAATTAATTCATATTTTTGAGAACCTGTTAACCAAAAGTTTCCATCCTTTTTATGTGAATCAACATATATTTTTATATATGTAAATAATTCTGGAGCGTATTGCACTTCATCTATTATAACAGGAGGTTCATATTTTTGTATGAACAAAGCTGGATTGTTTTTAGCAAGGTCTCTATCATCAAAATTATCTAATGATACATACTTTCTATCTGGTTCCTTTAACATTTCAAACAATGTACTTTTGCCAATCTGACGCATACCTGTAAGCAAAAGTATAGGGAATTGCTTAGAATTTTCTTTAATAGTGCCTGAAATTGTCCTTTCTAACATATACAGCAGCTCCAATATTATTACATCTACTTGTAATAATATAAAACATTTGTGTGATTGTCAATAGCTTGTGGTTTGCAAAGATACTAGTCAAAATTTTATAATTTATTGATAAAATTACAAATATATGCTATAAAAAGATATATAAGTATAGAGTTTTTATAGCATAATATAAAAATTTTGAATTAAAAGAGGTTGTATGATGATAATACAAAGGCCGACATATATAACTAAGTTATTAGGTTTTAAAGATAAGCAGCTAATAAAAATACTAACTGGCGTAAGACGTTGTGGAAAATCTACTTTATTTGAGATATATCAGGAAAGACTTTTTAAAGAAAAGGTTTCTAAACAACAAATACAAAGTATCAATTTAGAAGATCCCTTATATAGAAACCTCCTAAATTGGGAACAACTTTATGACTATATCAATGCACGTCTTGTCAATGATAAAATGAATTATATATTTATTGATGAAGTTCAAAATGTTGAAGATTTTCAAAAAGCAGCAGATGGTCTTTTTATAAAGAAAAACGTAGATTTATATCTTACAGGTTCAAATTCAAAAATGCAATCTGGCAAATGGGCGACTTTACTCTCAGGACGATATGTTGAAATAAAACTTTTTCCTTTATCGTTTAAAGAATATTCTTCCGTATTAGTTAGCAACAATAAGTTTGACAATTTTAAACATTATTTAGAAGATAGTTCCTTCCCCTATGCTTTAACTCTAAAGAATGATAAAAAGCAGATTCGCGACTATCTTGGCGGCATATACAGTACGGTAGTATTAAAAGATGTAATAGAGAACAAAAAAATAAGAAATATAAGCCGTCTTGAATGTTTAATAAAATTTATGGCTGATAATATAGGCAATCTTTCTTCAATAAAAAAAATCAGCGATACTATGGTATCTGATGGTCTTAAAATATTACCCTTAACTATAGAAAACTATATAGACGCTTTTTGTGATAGTTACATACTTTACAAAACAAATAGATATGACGTAAAAGGAAAAAGACTCTTAAAAACTTTAGACAAATATTATATTGTAGATATAGGTTTACGTTACTATCTACTTGGTAATACTAAAGCTGACAAAGGTCGAGTGTTAGAAAATATAGTGTATCTGGAACTTTCACGTAGAGGATATAATGTATATATAGGTAAAAATGGCGATAAAGAAATAGATTTTATAGCAGAAGGCGTAGATGGCATAGAATATTATCAAGTAGCAGATACTGTAATAGACCCTCTTACTCTTAAGCGAGAACTTAATTCTCTTGATTCTGTGAGAGATCATAACCGTAAATTTTTGTTAACTCAGGATTTTGAACCAAACACATCACACAATGGCATAAAACAAATCAATGTTATAGAATGGCTTTTAGAATAATTGTAGTTTATATATTGAAGGAGGATATTTATTATGGCATCCTAATTTTGAAGCAAGAAAAATTCAACCTGAAGAGGAATATAAAGATTATATTCTTCCTGTTTGGCTTAAAAATCAGTTGCCCAAGAGTAAAGAGGCAAAAATACTTGATATAGGCTGGCTGTGGGTTTGGCAAAACATTAAGAAAGTTAAAAGAAATGTCATACTACGCAACTTTTCGGTATAGATATCAATAAAAAGAGTGTACAATATTGTATCGAAGTAGGATTAAATGTTTTACATATAGATGACTTGTCGGAATGGTTAAATTCAAATAAAGAACAGTTTGATTTCATAATAATGCAACACGTTGTAGAGCACCTGAAAAAAGATGAAATTATACCAATACTTGTTACAATAAATAACAAAACATTGTCGATTGGGGGGAATAGTTCTGTAATAGGACATATGATATAATAAAGCCATAGTTATATTTAAAGAAAAGTTGTTATGAGCAGACATTTAGAAGGTATCTATGGCAAGAGAGACTAACGATAACAAGAGCACAAACGCATTTAATAGAAAGCAGTAACAGTAAGCATAAGGGATAATTTGAAACGATTTAATCGTAAAACAAAGGGATATAGTAAAACATTAGAAATGTTATCTAAAACTATAAACTTATTTATTCATAGACATTTGTTAGGGAATTTAAATAGAATCGTTATAAATTAACCTATATCCAATTACAGAACAATCCCCTTCTTTTTTTTTGGGGGGGGGGTCTAACGGTGAAGTCAGGTTTTAAAATCTTCTTTTCTTGTGTTTCACGTGAAACAATAATATAATATAAATCATAAGTTTTAAAATAAAGTCGCTAATGGAGTGTAAAAATGAGCAAAGTAGTAGCGATAGCCAATCAAAAGGGTGGTGTAGGCAAGACGACAACAGCAATAAATTTAGCTGCGAGTTTATGCCATTTTGAGCAAGAATGCCTACTTATTGATATAGATCCTCAAAGTAATACGACAAGTGGGCTAGGCATAGACAAGAGTACTTTAAAAAAAACAATATATGATGTTTTAATAGACGAAATTGCTTTAGAAGATGTTATAAAAAACACTGCTATGGACTGGTTAGATATTGCGCCTGCTACTACGTTTTTAAGTGGTGCTGAAATTGACCTTGTAAATTTAGAAAACAGAGAAAAAAAATTAAAATTTGCATTAGAAAAATTTCAAAAAGTCTATAAATATATAATAATTGATTGTCCTCCATCTTTAGGACTTCTTACTGTTAATTCTCTTATTGCTGCAGATACAGTTTTAATACCCATGCAATGTGAATTTTTTGCCCTTGAAGGACTCGGGCAATTGTCTAAAACTATTTTTGCTTTAATGCAGGATTATAATTTAGATTTAGAAGGTGTTTTGTTTACTATGTTTGACTCTAGAACTAATCTCGCAGGGCAAGTTGTAGACGAGGTTAAAAAATTTTTTAGTGATAAAGTTTATGAAACTAAAATTCCTAGAACAGTTAAACTTGCTGAATCTCCAAGTTTTGGAAAACCTGCAATACTTTACGATCCTTCAGGTAAGGGGACAAGCGCATACTTAGAGTTTGCAAAAGAATTTCTTGCAAAACAGAACTGTTAGTTAATTATAATATTTTATTAAGGAGATCATCAATATGCAGAAAAAAGTTTTAGGTAGAGGATTAGATTCTTTAATACCATCTTTAGGACAAAACAAAAATGTAGGAGATACTGTAGTAAAAATTCCATTAAGTAAAATCAAACCTAACAGATTCCAACCGCGAACTAAGTTTAATGAGCAAAAATTAAAAGAACTTGCCGATTCAATTAAAAAACACGGTTTAGCTCAGCCTATTTTAGTCACAGAATCTATTGTCCCAGGGGAATATGAAATTATTGCAGGAGAAAGACGGTATAGAGCCTCTAAACTTATAGGCAACAAAGATATAAAAGCTATAGTTAAACAGCCTACTAATGATAAACAGCGCTTTGATTTAGCATTAATAGAAAATTTACAAAGGGAAAATTTAGACCCTATAGAAGAAGCTAAAGCTTTTAAAAGACTTATAGAAGAGTTTGCTCACACACATGAAAAAATAGCAGAAGTCATAGGGAAAGAACGGTCAGTTATATCAAATACCTTAAGACTTCTATCTTTACCAGAAAATGTTCAAATACTAATTTCTGAAGGCAAAATTTCTTCTGGGCACGGAAGAATGCTTGCAGGGATGGAAGATATTGACAAAATAAAATTAGCTGTAGAAAAAATATTAAATGAAAGACTTTCTGTAAGAGCTTTAGAAAAAATGGTTTCAAACTTTAAAAACAACAAGAAAAAAGTAAAAGAAAAAAAACAAGAAGTAGAGCTCACAAACTTAAAGGAAGAAATTCAAAGAAAATTTGGGACCAAAGCAAATGTTGTAGGAAACAGTAAAAAAGGTAAAATAGAACTTTATTATTATTCTTTAGATGATCTTGAAAGAATAGTAACAGAATTAAAGTTATAGGTTACCTTATAAATGTAATTAGCGTCTGTTACTTTAAAATACAGAAAGTTACAAAAATTAAAACAGATTTATATGGATAACTTAGTACAAAGACAAAGGCTAAGAAAAGGCTTATATGTTTATACAAGCCTTTTAAATTTATATAATCGATTAATTCTATAACGATTTTGTAAAAATTTTACATTTACCTTTTAAAAAAAGCTTTTTTTGTAGTATAATAATCGTATGAAAATAAAAAAATTTTTATTTTATTTAATTTGTTGCTTATGTTTATGATATTTGCATGTGGGAAAGAGACTGCTAAAAATTTAGTACTAGACCGATTTTTTAAAATGCTAGGGATCAGGATTTAGTAAAAAATACCAAAATGACTATTAAGTTTAAGGCATACTTTAATTGTGGATTAGTTGTGTATAACTAGTGTAAAATTAGTTTAAACATGTTGATAATTTTAATAAAAAAACTAAATAAAAATATAAAATATATTGAAAAATCAATATCAATATAAAAAACTCAAAAATTAAATATTTTTAAACCATTTAATTTTTTCTTGTGGATAACTCATTGATAAATTGACTAAATCTTTAAAATTCTTGATGAAGTAAAAAACTACAACTATAAAAGACGCCATACAACCACAGGAGATGTCCCTTATTACAGATTTCAAAAGGCTATTAAAGATGGAAATAGTTTGTGGTGTAAGTTTGAAGTTCCTAACCCTTTTTTATCAAAAAAAGATATTTTTTGTTTAAGACTTCAAAGAATAGCTGATGGATATAGAACTATTTCTTTAAAACCTACAAAATTAAAGTTAATGGTTTAAATCCTTATGATGATGTTGATATACGAATTTATAAACTTAGCCCCATTATAAGCCAAATACGCTTTTGGAGAAACGCAAAATTGTTGGATACACAAATCGTCAAAAACGACTTACTTAAAGGTATTAATTTTTAGAAAATACCTTCCTGTGCAAAAAAGTGAAGATTTTTTGCACAGGCTACCAGATGTATCATTTTAATTTTGGATTGACAGTTATATATTGGTTTCAGTAGAATAATATGAGCAAAGTAAAACTATTTGAAGATAAAGGATTTCGCAGTATTTGGAACGATAGAGCAGAGGAGTGATATTTCTCTGTCGTAGATGTTATTTTTGCATTGAGTGATAGTGCCAATCCTACTGACTATATTAAAAAACTACGAAAAAGAGATAGTATTCTTGGCAGCTACATAGGGACAAATTGTCCCCAGGTAAATATGGTGACGAATACAAGGAAATCTCGTAAAACTTTAGCGGCTACGCCGAAATAGCTTTTGCGTATAATACGTCCAAAAAAGCAGAGCCTTTTAAGCAATGGTTAGCTGAAGTTGGTAATGATCGCCTTAACGAAGCACAAAATCCTAAGCTCACCATTAACCGCGCAATGAAATTGTGTTTGAAATGCTTTTATAGCACAAATCAATAGTATAAGTATTATCCTTGCTGGTGAATTTTGGAAAATTATTTATGAGAATAAGAAAGAGTATTTAGCAAAGAAAAGAAAAACCAGTTTTTATTAGATAAGTATGACGGTTGACATATTATAACTTATAAATTATAATAATAACAATAAATTATAATAAAAAGGTTTTAAAATGAAAGTAAATAGAGAAATAATGTGTCGTTCTCTGGATAAGAAATTAATTGCTCTTAAAAATATTGTCCCTTTTGATCTCCCAGAACAAGGATGGATTAGAACAATCAGAGAGGCTTTAGGCATGACTACAAGTCAACTTGCCAAAAGGTTAAAGATATCTCAGGCAAGAATTGTCCATATAGAAAAAAATGAAAACAATTTAAAAATATCCACTTTAAACAAAATCGCCAAAGCTTTAAACTGTGCATTCGTTTATTATATTATTCCAAATGATAATATTAAGAATATTGTCTCAAGACAAGCGCATATAAAAGCCTCAAATATTATTGGAAATGTAAATAAAAATATGTCTTTGGAAAACCAATTGTCAGATAGTAAAGAAATACTTGAAGATTTAACAAAGGATTTACTTAATAAAAATATCTCAAGAATATGGGATGAGGACTAATTCATGCCTGATATTTTTACAGTTTGTGATGATTCAACACCTCTTACTGAAGAAGAGGGGAATTAAATGAACTTGAAACTCAAGGCATTATAAAAGCTGAGATTTGGTTAATGTCCACTAGCAAAAGAAATATTTTAAGTGAATCATTTATAAAAGCACTGCATAAAAAAATGTTTGGCGATGTTTGGGTTTGGGCAGGAAAATTTAGAACAACAGAAAAAAACATAGGAATAAAAGCTTATAAAATTCAGGAGAGCTTAAAAGTATTACTAAACGATGTTAATTACTGGATTTTAAATAACACTTTTTCTAAAAAAGAAATTGCCCACAGGTTGGTTCAAATTCATCCATTTCCAAACGGTAATGGAAGAACTTCGCGTTTAATGGCAGATTTGTTTATGCAGAAGTTTGGAGCAACTAAGTTATGTTGGGGTACTCCTAATTTAACTGAGATTTCAGAAGCTCGTAAACATTATATTTTAGCCTTAAGGGAAGCCGACAATGGTGATTACCAAAAGTTACTAAATTTTATAACAATTGTTAGTAAAAAATAAATTCTACTAGAAATAAAAATCTATGAATTTTTTATAAAGTTGCCAATATCATTATATACTTGCGATATTGGTGTAGTCAATAAATAGATAAATAGTTTAATCTTATTCCGAAACTATAAATCTTTAATATAATGAAAATCTCAAACAGATATTGGACTATCTGATAGAAGAGAGCATTGAGAATTGTAGCTACGCAAACAGGCAAATTAGCAAACACTTATTAACACAGACTAAAATAAATTAAGCTGCGCTATTGATTTAAGTTTATTCTGTTTGATATTAGGCTTCTTTTTTATTTTGTTGTGGTAAAAATATATACGATAAGTGACATTGCTCTTTTTACAATAATTTATAATTTCTCTTTGTAAGTGTTCCCTATAAGCACTCTCTTTTGCTGTGTATATTTCGTGATACAAATCGCTAAATTGTGGATATTTAATATCTATATATTTTAATATTTTATTGGTGCAGCGTGGGTAAAGTTTCAAATTTTCAAACCAAAATTCTCTGAGAATAGTCTTTTAAAGAGTTTATTATAGCTTTAAAGTCAGTTATTTCCAGGAAATAGTGGTGATAAAAAACGCTTGTATTTATTTTGTTTTTGCTCAATATTCTTAACGCTTGGATTCTTTTATCAATACTTGAAGTAAAAGGCTCCATATGTTTTCTAAATGTATCATCAATAGTATTGATAGAAAAAGCTATCGTTATATTTTTCATTTTTTTAAATAGATCTATGTCTCTTATTACTAAATCAGACTTTGTTAAAATTGTTATTTCAGTATCTATTCCAACTAATGACTCTAAAATCTTTCTAGTGATTAAGTATTTGTTTTTCATATTTGTTATAGGCGTCAGGAACAGTCTCTATTAACACTTTTTTACCGATAAGTTTTTTAACATTAAGCGGGTTAAAACTTATTTTTACGTCAAGAAAATCTCCCCACGGTTCAGTGTGGTTTGTAAATTTTTTCATAAATTCGGCTAACAATAAAGGCACTTATGAGGGCAGCCAATATAAGGGTTAATTACATAATCTGAATCAGGAACTTTCGTGTCGGTTATATAGTTATTGGTAAACACTTTTTTTACTTTTATCATAAGACAAAGTATTATATAAAATGTTTTTATTGTCAATATTTTATAGCATCTCTGTCATTTAAAATCGATCCATTTAAATTTTAAATGACAGTTAGATATATTTACTTGACAATTTAAAAGTTTTATGCTAATTTAACACAAAACTTTTAAATTGTATGTATTTTTAATCTATTTATGCTTAAATATAGGAGACCATTGTGTCTACTCTAATACAACGACCACTCTATCTTAATACCCTTATAGATTGGAAAGATAGTGAATTTATAAAAATAATAACAGGAATACGTCGTTCGGGCAAGTCTACTCTTTTTTTATTATTTCAAAATTATCTTAAAGAAAATGGCATAAAAGACAATCAAATACAAAACATAAATTTTGAAGACGCCAATTTCTCACATTTATTGGATTGGAAAACTCTTCATAATCATATACAATCTAACCTTGTTTTAGACAAAAAAAATTATATATTTCTTGACGAAGTACAGAATGTTTCTAACTTTCAAAAAGCTGTAAACAGTTTACGTTTAAAAAAGAATGTAGACCTATATCTTACAGGGTCTAACTCACATATACTATCAGGTGAATTTAGCACATTACTTTCAGGAAGATATGTAGAAATCAAGATGCTTCCTCTTTCTTTTAAGGAATATGTTTCTGTATATCCGTTTAATAAAACTATACATGATAAATATACAGACTATATCCACAATAGCTCTTTTCCCGCATCGCTGGAATTTATAAAAGAGCAACAGTGGAATAATAGCAGAATAAGACTTTTTCTTGAAAATATATATAATGCTGTTGTGCTAAAGGATATAGTTAGTAGATATAATTTTAAGAATATAATACGTCTTGAAAACATAATAAAATTTATGTTTGATAATATAGGTAATGAAACATCAATAAAAAGAATAAGCGATATACTTAAAACAGAAAAAATATCAATTCAACCAAGAGATGTAGACGCATATATTGATGCAATGTTAACAAGCTTTATACTCTATAAAGTGGACAGGTATGATGTGAAAGGACAGCAAATCCTGAAAACAAATGCAAAATATTATGTTGCAGACATAGGCCTTCGCTATTATCTTTTAGGTAAAGAAGGTGACCAAGGACATATATTAGAAAATATAGCCTATCTTGAACTACTACGACGTGGATATAAAACTTTTATAGGCAAAGTTGACAATAGAGAAGTAGATTTCGTAGCTCTAAAAGATGGCAATGCAGAATATTATCAAGTAGCTCATTGCGTGGAAAATCAAGACACTTTAGCGCGGGAGTTAAAATCTTTGTCTAGTATACATGATCATAACCAAAAATTTATTCTAACAACTAATGCAGGAGGACAATCTTTTAATGGGATACAACTTATAAATGTATTTGATTGGCTTATAAAGTAATTTTGATATACAATAAGAGTAAATAAAAATGATAGAGAATAAAATTGAAATCAATAAGGAATTCAAGCAAGCTTTCAATTTAATAGAAAAAAGCAAAGATTGTGTTTTTGTTACTGGCAATGCAGGTACAGGCAAAACGACTTTTTTATACTATTACGTTACGCGCGCGCATAAAAAGACTGTAGTTCTTGCGCCTACTGGCGTAGCAGCGCTTAATTGCGGGGGAGAAACCGTACATTCTTTCTTTAATTTTAAACCAGATGTTACTTTATCTAAAATCAAAAAAAAGAAACTTCCTGAAAAATCTATATATAAAAAAATTGAAACGATTATTATAGACGAAGTGTCAATGTTAAGATGTGATATTTTGGATTGTGTAGATAAATTTTTAAGGTTAAACAGACAAAAACATCAAAAACCTTTTGGTGGTGTTCAGATGGTGTTTATAGGGGACTTAAAACAACTTCCACCTGTGGTAAAAAAAGAAGAACAATATATTTTTAATTCCATATATAAATCTCCATACTTTTTAAGTGCATATTCTTTAAAAGATTGTGTGTTCCATAAAGTTGAATTAAAAAAGGTATACAGACAACAAGACAATAATTTTGTTACATTGTTAAACAGCGTACGAAATGGAACTCTTAGCAATGAAGAGTTTTCAAAACTAAATTCAAGAGTCTGCAAAACATGGATGGACAGTCAAATATCAGTTTGTCTTACTACAACAAACAAAAAAGCAAATTTAATAAACACTCAGTATCTTTCACAACTCAAAACAGCTAATGTAATATTCCATGCTCAAACAGAAAATATTGACGAAAGCGCTCAAATTTTTCCTGCGGAGATAAATTTAATTATAAAAAAAGGCGCTCAAGTGATGATGTTAAACAACGATGCTAAAGATAGATGGGTTAATGGCAGCATAGGTATTGTTGAAGATATACGTAATGAAGTGTCTTCAGATAAAATGCTTATATATGTAAAATTTCCAAATGGAAGAACAGAATCAGTAGAACCTTTTAATTGGGAATTGTTTAAGTATAAATGGAACGAAAAACAAGAACAAATAGAAACAGAAAGCGCCGGTTTTTTTAAACAGTACCCATTAAAACTTTCATGGGCTGTTACAATACATAAAAGTCAAGGGAAAACTTTCGACAAAGTAGTTATAGATATGGAATATGGCGCTTTTGCTCCAGGTCAGTTGTATGTAGCATTAAGTAGATGTAAATCTTTAGAAGGGATATCATTAGCCCGACCATTAACTAAAAGAGATATTATAGCACCGTAACTATGTTTTTGACCTTTAAACCATTTATATGCAAATAGAAAAAACTTAACATTTTTCGGTTGCCAAAAATGCAGAAACTAACATTTTTCGGTTGCCAAAAATGTAAATTTGTGTTATGATACCTTGTATAATAAATAGGCAGGTACCTAATGAAGCGAGCTGCATATAGTTCTCTTTTGGAGTGGAAAAAATCATCCTCACGCAAACCACTTGTTCTTTATGGATCACGACAAGTTGGTAAAACTTGGCTTTTACAAGATTTTGGGAGAAAGGAATATAAAAATACCGTTTACTTAAATTTTGATAAAAATCGTGATTTTCATAAATTTTTCGGAGATGATATATCACCTAATCGTATTATTCGTAGTTTGAAAATCTATTTCAACACTGAAATATCATTTGAAGAGACTTTGATTATCTTTGACGAAATACAAGAGTGCCAACGAGCAAAAGATTCCCTAAAATATTTTCATGAAGATGACCCGCGATATCATATAGCTGCAGCTGGCAGTTTTTTAGGAATTGCAAATGGGAAGTTTCCCGTTGGACAAGTGGATGAATTTACTATTTATCCTCTATCGTTTTACGAGTTTCTGGAAGCGATTGGAGAATTTCGTATACTTGATGCAGTGCGTTCGCTTGATTTTTCGCTTATAGCAGGTCTCTCTGGCAAACTTATAGATTTGCTAAAAACATATATGTATGTTGGAGGCATGCCTGAGGTTGTTAAAACTTTTGCAGAAAGGCAAGATTTGAATGTAATGCGTGAGGTACAAGAGACTATCCTAAACAACTATAAATCCGATTTTTCCAAGCATATAAAAAGTACTGATATAGCGAAAGTACGTATGTTGTGGGATTCTATACCATTTCATCTTGCAAAAGAAAAGAAAAAGTTTATGTATAAGGAAATCAAGCAGGGAGGTCGAGCAAGCGAATTCGAAAATGCTATGGACTGGCTTGTTAATACAGGACTTGTGTATAAAGTTTCAAGAACAACTGACCCAAAAATCCCACTTGCAAGTCATGCAGAACGAGAATTTTTTAAATTATATATGCTTGATGTTGGACTGCTATGTGCCAAAAGTTTACTTAATATAACAACTTTGGCTTTTCCAAATAATTCGATTTTTGCAGAATTCAAAGGTGCCCTTAGCGAGCAATATGTGCTTCAAGAACTTAAAATTTTAAAACATTTACCTATATTTTACTGGGGCAATGCTTCAGGAAAATCTGAAGTGGATTTTATTTTGCAATATGAAAATGAGATCGTACCTTTAGAAGTAAAATCTGATTTGAATACAAAATCTTATAGTTTGTCAGTTTATATAGAAAAATACCTTCCTTCTCGCGTCATTCGCACATCCCTTAAAAATTATGGCAAGGCACCTCCTCTTTATTCTATACCCCTTTACATGATTGAAAGCATAAAAGATATATTAAAAAGTTAGAATTTATATTTCAACATAGCTGCTAAAGGTAAAAAAATAATCCCAACGAGCTTAACAGATACATAAAGAATAAACACATCTCCCAAAGATTTACTATATTAAGTTCTCTGATTTTAGCACTTTAAATAATCTATTAAGGACAGTTTTTATATTTATAAGCGGCGTAGCTATAGCTATTCTTATAAAGTCTGTCCCTTCAACGCCAAAATCGCTGCCCATAGCTACCCACAGTTTTACTTTACTTTCTAAAATATTTTTCAATTTTTTTTCGCTGATGTGCAACTCTTTACAATCAATCCAAACAAGATATGTTCCTTCAGGTTCAACTAACTTTAATTTAGGTATTTTAGTTTTTAAAAAGTTGCGAATAAAGACAAGATTATTATAAATATAATTTTTTAATTCTTTAAGCCATTTATCACCGTGCGCATAAGCAGCTTTGCTTGCCACAACACCTAAAATGCTAAGTCCATCATAACCTGTTTTTTCAACTTCTAAAACAACTTTTTCTTTTAATTTTTTGTTTGCAATAAATATGTTAGAAAGTTGAAGCCCTGCAAAATTAAATGTTTTACCTCCAGAAGTACACATAATAGTGTTGTTTAGAAATTCTTTTTTCAAAGAGGCGAAAACCACGTGCTTGTACCCTTTATAAGCAAACCCACAATGTATTTCATCAGCGACTACTATAACATTATGTTTTAGGCAAATATTTCCTATTTTTATAAGTTCCTCTTTTTTCCATACTCTTCCCACAGGGTTATGTGGACTACATAAAATAAACATTTTAACTTTATTTTTCGCTATTTTATCTTCAAAGTCTTTAAAGTCTATTGCATAATTTCCGTCTTTATAGATTAAGGGATTTGTTATTAATTTTCTATCATTTGCAACTATAACTTTACTTATAGGAGCATATAATGGTGGTTGTATTAAAATGGAGTCTTTATCTTTTGTTAAAGCTCGTATAGCCATAGTAATGGCAAAAACCACGCCTGGAGTATTTACGAGCCACTCAAATTTTGTGTTAAAGTTAAAGTTTGTAGAAAACCACTTTTGTATTGGCTTAAAATATTCTTGGTTTACTTCAGTGTATCCAAAAATTGCATGTTTTACAGATTTTTCTAAAGCTTCTGTAATTTCAGGCATAACTTTAAAATCCATATCTGCAAGCCACATAGGAAACAATCCTTCAGGAACACCATATTTTTTTGAAAAATCATACTTTTGGGAGAATGTATTAGTTATTTTAATAATTTCATCAAAGTTATACTTCATAATTACTCCTTTTTAAAGGTTATTTATATATTCTATATACTTTATTTGCAACAAATTCTGGAGAAATAGAGTCCATGCATAGAGAATTTCCTTTGTGTTCTAATAAACATTTATTCCAGAATGGGGCCTGTAAAAAAATTTGTGTAAAGTTACCTTTTTGTGTTGTTAATTTTTGTCTGAAATAATAAGCAACTGATTGTAAATCTGACCCCATTTGTGAATCTTTAAACACCACTTCTTTTCAAGCCTCTGCACACCCAAATACAAGCATTTAAGCAAAGCCTCATGGCTTGGAAACTTCCCTCTGTTTTTGCTTACTTTTCTCATTGAGCCCATTAAACGCTTCTATTGGGGTTTTGTATAAATAAATCTTCTCATTTCACTTGAATATTTCCAAAACATACTAACTTCTGACCAATTGCGTTTCCAACTTTCTCCCACATAATGATACTTATTATCCCATTTTATTCTAAACTCTTCAAGTTTACCCTCTCCCACCTCTTGCGCAGCCGATGTGTAACTCCTCTGACAAAATTGTTTCATTTGTTAAAATTTTGTAGGTATTGAGCGAGCTGAGAAATTGGTTCAAGATTTGCAAACTGCTATTGAGCAAAGTTCAGGTAAAAAATTTGTATCATTAGCAAAAAGCAGCTACTAACGAATGAAATCCACGACTTATTATTGCGGTTGATCAAGAAGGAGGCAGAGTTGAAAGATTTGCTTTTGATAGAGAAAAATTAAAAAATAATTCCGAAATTAAAACAATTGAAGAAGCATTCATAAAGGGTGAAACCATCGGAAAAAAGCTTAAAGAGCTCGGTATAAATTGTAACTTTGCTCCAGTAGTCGATGTTAATAGTAATCCAAAAAATCCTGTTATAAATGTCCGTTCATTCGGAGATAATATCAATGTTGTTTCTAACTTTGGCAAGATGTTCATGAAAGGGTTACACTCACAAAATATAATTTTAACTGCAAAGCATTTCCCGGGGCATGGGGATACTGATGTTGACTCACGCTTAGGGTTGCCAAAAGTAAACAAATCTTTAAAAGATCTCGAAGCTGCGGAATTAAAACCTTTTAAAACGTTAATCAATACAGGCGTCGATATGATATTGTCACTGACGCAATGAACATGAAGGCTATTTCAGAAAATATTGGCAAAGAAGAAGCAACTAAAATGGCAATTCAAGCCGGAGCCGGATATTTCAAAACTCGATCAACTTTATGAAACTTTGAAAAACTCCATAAACAGCAAAGAAACTTCAGAAAAACAAATAAATAAATCAGTTGAGCGTATTTCAAAAATCAAAAATAAATACTGCTTTTAGAAACTACGTAAATAGAAATTTGACAATTGAAGAAATTTTGCGAATTTTTCTGTTATTTATTTTAAAGCTTCTTTTTCATTTAACAAACTTAAATCAGATATTTTCTCTAGAGTAGTAAAACTTGGTATTGATAATACTACACATCTGATGTGCTATACAACATATTGTTAAAAAATGAGCATTTTTGTACAATTTGTTAATATATTTCACTAAGGGGTATTTATGTTAAAAGAAGAACTTAAAACTACTGCTTTTTCAGCAAGAATAGATATTAAAGACGATGAAAAAGATAAATATCTTAAAGATATAAATTCTATGTTTGAATACATAGAAATTTTACAAGAACCAGACGTAGCTGATTTAAAACCTACCACACACGTTACTGAACTTAGAAATGTTTGGAGAGAAGACATTGTAAAACCTTGCCACAAAGAAGTAATAGACCAAATGCTTAATAGTGCTCCAGAGAGGGAAGGAGTTTTTTATAAGATAAAAAAAGTTATAGAGGCCCAATGATAAAAGCAATTTACTTAAAAAATGGAACAATTATTACAGAGCGTGACGCTTTAAAAATAATTCAAGGGTACAATGATAAGACAAACCTTATCTGGATAGATATACACTTGGAAAATCACGAGCTAACCCATCAAGAGACAGTTCTTCTCTCTGAAACTTTTCATTTTCATGAAATGTCTATAGAGGATTGCCTTTTCCCTCAATATTACCCGAAAATAGAAGAGTTTGAAAACTACGCTTTTGGTGCCATACACGGCATACAACTTAAGCCAAATTATTATCAAGAATTTGAAGATAGTATTTACGAACTTAATTTTTTTGTAGGTAAGGGATTTTTAGTTACTGTACATACAGAAGAACTATTTTTTCTTGAAACTCTTTTTGAAAGAGCCAAAGCGCGTCCTCAGGTTGAAATGAAAAGTTTAGAAAATTTGCTTTATAATGTTTTTAATAAAGTTGTTTCCAGCTATGAATTTACCTTAGAAAAAATTGACGATAAAATGGATGGATTAGAAGATGAGATTCTTGAAAATCCAGAACCTGAAAATATGGAAGATATTTTAGATACAAAGAAAGTAGTTTTTGCTATGCGCAAAATTGCAGAGTCTCAACAAGCATCCTATGTTTATTTTACCAGAGCAAATAACAATTTGATTGCAAGAGAATATCTTGTATATTTCCGCGATATTTATACTCAATGTGCAAGGATTAACCAAGCTATAATTTTGCGCAGTCAGACAATTGTAAGTTTAATAGAAGTATATATGTCAAGTGTTACAGTAAAACTTACAGAAGTTATGAAATTCCTTACAGTTATAGCTACAATTTTAATGCCAGTTCTTATTATTTCAGGATATTATGGAATGAACGTTATCTTTCCAGAATATTCTTTTTTTGGCCAAAAAGGAAGCTGGTTTTTTGCTGTAGGAATAATGCTTATTACAATAATTATTATGCTTATATATTTTAAAAAGAAAAAGTGGTTTTAACTATGATTAGAGCTAAAGAATTAAGAACAAAAATTTGTTCTGGTGAAGTCAAAAGCGCAGATGTAGTAAAAGAATGTTTTAGTTGTATAAAAGAAACAGATCCTAAAGTTAAAGCTTTTTTGAAGTTAAATGAAACTAGTGCTTTACTCCAAGCTCAGCAGGTTGATAAAAATGAAAATAAAAAATATGGTCTTCTTGAAGGTGTACCTATCGCCATAAAAGATAATATTATGATTAAAGATGAAAGCATGACCTCTGCTTCAAAATATTTAGAGCATTATATTTCTCCTTACGACGCTACAGTTATAGAGAAATTAAAAGATGCTGGCGCTGTTTTTGTGGGCAGAACAAATATGGACGAATTCGCTATGGGAGGCTCTACAGAAAATTCCGCTTATCAAAAAACTGCTAATCCGTGGAACATACACTATATTCCAGGGGGTTCTTCGGGTGGCAGTGCAGCAGCAGTAAGCGCTGGCATGGTACCGTTTGCGTTAGGGTCAGATACTGGCGGCTCTATAAGGCAGCCAGCTGGTTTTTGCGGTATAGTAGGATACAAACCTTCTTACGGTCTTATAAGTAGGTACGGTGCTTGTGCTTTAGCGTCTTCTTTTGACCAGATAGGGACTCTTACAAAAAATGTCTTAGACGCAGCTTTACTTACAAGCGCTATAGCAGGAAAAGACTATAGAGACCCGGTTTGCCAACCTAATGATTGGATAGACTATACCAGTACTTTAAATGACGTAAATATTTTAAAAACTTTAAAAATTGGTATTCCTAAACAACTTTTTGATTATAAAACAGATCTAGAAATAACAAAATATTTTAATGAAGCTGTAAGTAAACTTAAAACAGAAAATGTGCAAATTGTAGAAATTGACATTCCAGCTTATAAATATGTCCCTGCTTTGTACAAAGTTATTATGTGCGCAGAAGTTTCTGCAAATATAGCTACATTTGATGGTATACGTTATGGATACAGATCTCCAAACGGGGTTAGTTTAAATGACCAATACTCTAAATCACGCAGTGAGTCTTTAGGGTATGAAGTAAAAAAAAGAATATTGTTTGGCACATATGTTTTAGGCGCAAAAAATTATCATAGGTGTTATCATCAAGCTCAGAAAGTAAGAACACTACTTATAAACCAAATAACTCAAGCATATAAAGAATGTGATTTCATATTTACACCCGCAACTTTACAAATGCCTATAAAATTTCGAGAAACTCTTTCTGAAGAATGTGATATTTTCCTTACAGCAGCAAACCTCACCGGACTCTGTGGTATTACAGTGCCTTGTAGTTTTACTGCAAATGGCATGCCTATGGGCGTACATTTTATGGGCTCGAGGTTTTCTGACGCAAAGCTTTTTGCAGTAGCTAATGCATTTGAAAAAATCTCTGGGTTTGATATTGACAAATACCCAACAATTTAACGAGATATAAAAACTATACATTTTTTAAGGAATATATAAAATGACTACTTATGAAACAGTGATTGGACTTGAAGTGCATATGCAAATTAATACAAAATCAAAAGTGTTTTGTGAGTGTTCTACACAGTTTGGCGCTGAGCCCAACATAAATACTTGTGTTATTTGTACTTCTCAGCCAGGAGCAATACCAATATTAAACAAAAAAGCTGTAGAATCTATAATTAAAACAGGTCTTGCTTTAGATTTTACAATAAATAAGAAATGCACTTTTGCAAGAAAACAATATTTTTATCCAGACGTCCCTAAGAATTATCAAATAACGCAATCAGAACCGCCGTTGTGTTCTAAAGGGAAGCTTGCAATAAATATTGACGGAAAAAATAAAGTTATAAACATAACAAGAATACACCTTGAAGAAGACGCAGGCAAACTTGTACACGAAATAGGCAGCAGAAAATTAGACTATTCTTTATTAGATTTAAATAGAGCTAGCGTTGGTCTTATGGAGCTTGTAACAGAACCAGAACTTAGCTCTCCAGAAGAAGCATTTGAATTTTTAACAGAACTAAAAAGCATTGTTACATACCTAGGCACTTCTGAATGTAGTATGGAAGAAGGTAAAATGCGCTGCGATGTAAACGTAAGCATACGCCCTCTAGGGCAAAGAGAGTTTGGTACAAGAATAGAAATTAAAAATATTAATTCAATGACTGGCGTAAAAGAAGCAATAGCTTATGAGGTCCAAAGGCAAAAAGAAGTTCTTGGCTCAGGGGGCAAACTTGCGCAAGAGACAAGACTTTGGGAAGCTCAAGAAGGTATAACAAAGTCCATGCGTTCAAAAGAAGGCGCTTTAGACTATAGGTATTTTCCAGAGCCTGACTTAGTTCCTCTTAATTTGCCAGACTCTTTTGTTGAAGAATTGCAAAAACAATTGCCAGAGCTTCCAAAAGCTAAAAAACAAAGATTTGTGAAAGAATATTTTTTATCTGACTATGACGCAAGCTACTTGACTTCTAATATACACCTAGCAGACTTTTATGAAGAAACTTTAAATAATTCTAAAGATAAAAAACTGTCTGCCAAACCATTGGCAAACTGGATTTCTACAGAACTTAGCGCAAAACTTAATGCAACAAAAATAGATATATCGCATTCTCCCGTATCAAGCAAAAGTTTGGCTAAATTAGTGGACTTAATTTTAAATAATACAATTTCAGGCAAAATAGCAAAAACAGTTTTTGAAGATATGTATGAAAAATCGGCTGACCCTGAGTTAATAGTAAAAGAGAAGGGGTTAGTACAAATTTCAGACGAATCAGAAATCATAAAAATTTGCCAAGAAGCAATAGCAGAAAGCCCTAAAGCAGTTGCAGAATTTAAAGCTGGTAAAGAAAGAGCTGTAGGCGCGCTTGTTGGCCTTGTAATGAAAAAATCTAAAGGCAAAGCAAACCCTCAGTTAGTAAACAAAATTTTACTTGAACAATTAAAAGCATAAGATATAAATGTTGTTTAGGTTGATATATAATATCAACCTAACAATATCTTTTTTGTAAGGCGGATTTATGTCAACATCAATTTTAAAAATTTTATTAGTTTTTGCTTTTGGTTTGGTTCTTGGACTATGTATAAATTTTACTTTTTTTCTTTTATAAGCATGGCTTGCGCACTAGTAGCATTGTTCATATACACTTTAAAAGATGCTACTGGTTTAAAATATAACCAAGATAAATATCTTATTGTTTTTTCTGCTATATTATATGCTGTATCTTTAATATTTTCGTTAATATCTACAACTGTTATAATGTTATTTATCGGGTATGAGTTAATAACAAATAATAATTCTATACAACAAACTAATAAACAACTATTTCCTTTTTATTTAATAATTATACTTGGGTTTATTGGAAAAATGGCAATAAGATAAATTTACTTTGGAAATAAATGAACTATTTAAAAGAAGATACTATAGCAGCCTTATCAACAGCAGTAGGAAAATCTGCAATCGCAATAATTCGTATGTCTGGGAAAGAAACTTTTAATATTTTAAATAAAG
>JAIRXS010000045.1 GCA_031268145.1 Candidatus Endomicrobiellum siamense | reverse complement strand
GCTGGCACGTAGTTAGCCGTGGCTTTTTCTGAGGGTACCGTCATTTTTTTCTTCCCCTCTAAAAGGAGTTTACAATCCGAAGACCTTCGTCCTCCACGCGGCGTCGCTGGATCAGGGTTGCCCCCATTGTCCAAAATTCCCCACTGCTGCCTCCCGTAGGAGTCTGGACCGTGTCTCAGTTCCAGTGTGTCCGTTCACCCTTTCAGGCCGGATACCCGTCATAGCCTTGGTAGGCCTTTACCCCACCAACTAACTGATAGGCCGCAGGACCATCTCAAAACGCATTACTGCTTTAACCTCAAATTGATGCCAAGTTGTGGTATTATGTGGTATTGACTCCGATTTCTCGGAGATATTCCCCATTTTGAGGGAGGTTCCCCACGTGTTACTCACCCGTTTGCCGCTAAACTTTGCGATACTCTGCAAAATCTCGCACGACTTGCATGTGTTAGGCACGCCGCCAGCGTTCACTCTGAGCCAGGATCAAACTCTCCATAAAAATTTTATAGAGATTTGCTATTAAGCTCTTAATTACAATAATATATAAGTTTCTTGCGAAACAAATATTAAATTTAACTCTTGAATCATACGATTGCCTCTTTAATGAGGCGCTTATCTGCGTGTTATTTAGTTTTCAAAGAACTTTAAAAGCGAAAAATATCCTTACCTTTGCCTTTCACTATATTTATCAAACTAGCAAAGATAATATTTAAGCTACTTTCAGTTGAGAGAATGTCTTTTAGAAACTCAAACCCTACGATTATCAAAATTAATTGTTAGAAAAAGAACTTTACTTAATCTTACCAATATTTATATTTTTTGTTAAATACTATTTTGTAACTTGCTCTAGTTTACAAAACTTTTTATACCTTGTCAAGCTTTTCACATTTTTTTTCATATCTTTCCAAATTCTTGTTTTTTAAGAGTTGTATTTTTAATATTTTTATTATAATACATTTCCAAAACTTTGTCAAGCGTATGCAAGTGTTAGACATTTAGGCAATTAAGACGTTAGCATCTGTCATTAGTGTGTAAGATTATTACATGTTATTTTATAAATTAACAATTTGCTATAATTCTACTATGAAAAAACCAGAACTCTTACTCCCTGCAGGATCGCTTTCAAAACTAAAAATAGCTTTGCTCTATGGAGCAGATGCTGTTTACGCTGGGGTTGCAGATACGTCCTTGCGGGCAAGGTCAAAGTTTTCTTTAGCAGATATCCAAGAAGGGATTATTTTTGCTCACAGCTTGGGTAAAAAAGTTTATTTAACGCTTAACTTGTTTACTCACAATAAAGATATTGCAAACATTGAAAATTTTATTAAAACAATAAAAACACTATCACCTGATGGAATTATTATTTCTGATCCCGGCGTATTTGATTATATAAAAAAAGAACTCCCTCAAGTCCCTATACATATATCCACTCAAGCAAATGTATGTTCGTGGCTGACAGTAAACTTTTGGCAAAATTTAGGAGCGTCATTATGCGTTTTAGGGAGAGAGGTAAGTTTTTTAGAAACTAAAGAAATAAGAGAAAAATGCAAAAATATAAAATTAGAAGTTTTTGTACACGGGGCAATGTGTATAAGTTATTCTGGAAGATGTTTATTATCTGCTTTTATGGCGTCACGAAGCGCAAATCGAGGTGCATGCGCACATTCTTGCAGATGGAAATACAAAAGTAAATTATTGATGGAAGAAGAGTTAAAACCTGGAGAATATTTAGAAATGCAGGAGGATGATAAAGGTACATATATTTTAAATTCTAAAGATCTATGTCTAATGCCAACACTCAATAAACTTATAGAAATAGGTATAGATTCTTTTAAAATAGAAGGAAGAACCAAGAGTGAATACTATGTTGCACAAACTGCCAGAGTCTATCGTAAAGCTATTGACGATTATTTTAACAATCCACAAAATTGGGATCCAAATTTATACATGCGCGAATTGTTGACATTGCAAAATAGAGGATATACACTTGGTTTTTTTAATGGTATACCTAATAATACTGCACAAGATTATAATGAGACATTGAGTAAAAGTGATTATAGGAATGCTGGTATTATAATAGACAATCAAGATAAGATGTTGATTATAGAATTGAAACATAAACTAAAAAAAGGAGACGAAATAGAAATATTATCTCCTCATCAATTTGAACCAATAAAAATAGTTTTAAATGAAATTTATAATACAGACAACTATCGTCTTGTTGAAACACTTGCGCCTGGCAAAATAAATCAATCTATAAAAATACCATGTAATCATAATGTTTCGCTACTGCCAAAGCAAACAATAATTAGATTAAAAATCAAATAATTTATACTTATTTAATTAATATTTTGGAGAAAAGCATGTCTTGTATAAATAACGAAAAATTTTTTAAAACCTTAGAACAACTAATTGAACAAAACGGTATAACGCTAGACAGACCAAAGGGGACTTCTCACCCGAGGTTTCCAGATTTGATTTATCCTATAGATTATGGCTACATCAATGGCACGACGTCACAAGATGGCAGCGGTATAGATTTAATAAGGGGAACCGCCGATAATTTTAAAGTTGTAGGTGTAATCTGCAGCCTCGATACAGTTAAAAAAGATTCTGAAATAAAAGTTTTATTTAACTGTACAGAAGAAAATATAAAAACTGCTATGATGATGTTTAATAATGATTTTTTAAGAGGAATATTATTTAGAAGAGATAACCTAAATTGCTGATTTCTATTTAAACTTTAAAGTTTTAAAAAGGATAATTTATACAAAAAACAATAAAAGAAACTGTAACTAATCTAAAAAAATCAAAAAGAACTGTAGCTTTTACAGGAGCAGGCATTTCTGTTGAAAGTGGCATTCCCCCTTTTCGTGGGGAAAATGGGATTTGGAATAAATACGAAGAAAAACTTTTTGATATAATTCTTTTTAAAAACCATGCACTTGAAACATGGGATATGTTACGTGACGGGTTTTATGAAACAACTCTTAAAGCTGTCCCAAATGCAGCGCACATTACGTTGGCAAAACTTGAAAAAGAAGGACTACTGCAATCTGTAATTACTCAAAATATTGACAATTTACATACAAAAGCTGGCAGTAAAACTGTATATGAAATACATGGTAATGCGCAAAGATTATTTTGTATGAAAGATAATAGCAAGTATTCAGTCAAAGATTTTAATTTAAAAACTGCACCCCGTTGCAAAATATGCAACGCAATTCTGAAACCTGACTTTGTTTTTTTTGGAGAAATGTTGCCAGAGCATGATTTAACAATGGCTATTAAAGCAAGTACCTTATGTGAAGTCATGATTGTTATAGGTTCAACTGGCACTGTTTATCCCGCAGCATCACTTCCAATTGAAGCCAAAAGGCATAATGCAACTATTATTGAAATTAATCCTACGCCTTCTACTTTCACAAACAGTATTACAGATATTTTTATTCCATTAAAAGCTGCAGAAGCAATGACTGAAATAATTAAAAATTTAGTTTGAAATTTATAGAATCTGACTTGACCGCTTTTTAATTTTATTTTACAGCGTTAACAGCGTTTTGAAAAATCATTTTACCCCAACCATATTCTCCGTTATATCCTTCACGACAAGGATGTTGCAATGATAAAACATATCTTTCAGGATGAGGCATAAGTCCAAGGATATTGCCTTTTTTATTACAAATACCAGCTATATTTTCAGTTGCTCCGTTAGGACATAAAGGATAATCCGCTTCCTTTCCCTCTTTCGTACAATACCTGAAAACAATTTGATTATTTTTGTTTAACTTTTCAAGAACTTTTTTTTCTTTTGGGATAAATTTCCCTTCACCATGAGCGACAGGTAAACTTATAATAGAAGCGATATCTCTTGTCCAAAGACAATTTGTTTTTTCTTCCGTTTTTAAGTAAATCCAACGACATTCAAATTTGTCTGAATCGTTATAAGAAAGTGTAGCCATTTGTTCAAAAAGACAAGGATCTGGCAAGAGTCCCATTTTAACCAAAATTTGAAATCCATTACATATGCCAATAATTGGTCTGCCACTTAAAGCAAATTTTTTAATTTGATCTTTAAATTTATTTTTAATTTCATTAGCTAATATCTTGCCTGAGGAAATGTCATCTCCATAAGAGAAACCTCCTGGGAAAGCTAAAATATCATAATTTAAAATTTTATTTTTATTATTTGCTAAACAATTTATATGCAATCGTTCTACATGCGCACCACAAAGCTCAAACGCACTTTGAGTTTCAAAATCACAATTTATGCCTGCAGTTCTTAAAATAAGCACCTTTACTCTTTTCACATTTTATCCTTAAACTATATGCACACCATACTCATCCCCTTTAACAACTAAACTTCATGGATTTTGCGACTACTATAGACTATACAAAAGCGAAGCTTCTTTTCTTGTGCAAAATACTAAAATCTTTATAAAACTTCTTTATTCAAATATAAATTTTCAACTAACACAAGCAATGGTAACTTATAATTTATTTAAGATTAAGATAATCGTACAGATCTTTGTGCTTATCAAATATTTTATCTGCCATTTGTAAAGATTCTTTTGGTAAGCTTGTAGCTATAGCATAACAAAGCATATTTGCGCTTTTTGCAGATTTTATCCCATAAGGGGCATTTTCTATTACTAAACATTTTTCTGAACTTACGTTTAAATTCTTTGCTGCTGTTAAGTAAGGTTCAGGATAAGGTTTGCTCTTTTTTACCATATCCCCACCAATAACAGTATCAAAAAGATCGTACAATTCCTTTGGCAGCATATGCTGAACTTCTCTTTTAAAAGATCCTGATACAAGACCAAGTAAAGTGCCTTTATTTTTTAATTTTTCGATAAATTCTCGTATGCCAGAAAATATGTGTCTTTGAAAGTACTTTTTAAAAATTTCTTCCCTCTGAGAAAATATACAAGATCGTATTTCTGAAGTTAACTCCTCTTGATAATCTTTAAAAGCAATTTCAATTATTTCATTCATTCTAGCACCTTCCATTTCGAAAACAGTTGATGGTCGTACGCAAACACCATATTTTTTTAATACTTCAAACCAAGAAATAAAATGGTACGGCATAGAATCCACTATAGTCCCATCCATATCAAAAAGTATTGCTTTAAAACTAAACATTTTTTGTCCACCTTTCATTCTCTAATCGCAATATATAAACACTCACCAAATGCCACAGGTAACCATAAAACACCCATGATCTGTAACTTTAACCCCTGCAAGCTTTGCTTTTTTTACAGCTTCCTGGCTTACTGATCCTGGCTGCATCCAAACCTCTTTTATACCTAAAGATATGATTTCATCAACAGTCTTATTTGTACATTCAGGAGGAACCACAGTTAAAACTATGTCTGGTTTGTTGGGTAAATCTTTTAAAGACGTATATACTGTCTTTCCAGCAACAATACCACCTCTAATGCCAACAGCCACTACTTTTAAACCTGCACTCAACAAATCAGTAAATATCTTATATCCAAATTTGCCTGGATTCTCAGAAACTCCTATAACTGCAATAAGTTTATCTTTATCCATAGCAAGTTCCTTTTAAGCTATAAACTAACCTTAGCTTTATGTATTTTTCAGGCATTTTTTTGTGTAATATCTTCGTTGCTTTTTGTTAACTGCATATACACATGAGCTAAAACTAATGCATTTAATGGCAAAACAAAAATACCCCCTACAACAGATAGAACTCCCACAACATTTATAAAATATAGCAAAACTATTAAAGCAACAAATTTATATAAGTTTCCTTTTAACAACCTAGCGCTTTTCTTTAAAGATTTTATTATTGATTGGCCCTTTAAAACATCTATATAAAACAATAAATACCTGCACAAGTACACAAAAATACCCAAAGACATAACCATATACAATGATAGAAAAAAAGTAAAAATAACACTACCGTCATCAAATTTAGAAAACAATTCATAAGAAACTAAAGTCAGAATAGATGGAACAAGGACCAATAAAAGCATTCCACACATAAAGTTTATTACTTTTTCCGCATCTAAAAAGTAATTTTTAAATTGTACTTTTGAGCCATAAAACACAGGTAAAATAGTACTAGTTACACAGAACAAAAAAATTGCTGGCATTAATAATGAAATATTTTTAAAAAACACGAATAGGATTATATTTTTTGGAATAGTTACAAGAGATAAAATATCAAAATGTATTAATAAATACTTTGACATAAAATACAGCAGCATAATCATTAAAACAATAGAAAATAAAGATATGTTCAAAAGTTTTGTCCAGTTTTCTTTAAAAATTTGAAATGAAAACTTAAAAGCTTCATTTATAGAAAAACGCATGTTTTCTCCCTTTTTAATACTATAATTTTATCTGTATTTTATTTTGATTCTGACTCCTGTTTTTATTTAATGACGTAAAACCTGTATTTTCATCTGTTTTATCATTTGACAGATATCGTTCTGTTTCTTTAGAAACCATTGTTGCTAACAAAAATAAAGTTATTGCAGAGGGGACCATTACAAATATTTCAAGTAGCTCAGCGGTAAACCATAATTTGTTCGGGAAAACCCATGCAAACATTATCAAAAAAACAAAAAAACTTCTAACAAAAAAGGGATTGATTTTAGAGAATAAATATTTTATGCTGATTTCAAAAATATATGCACCTTCAAACATCATGGAAAATGTAAGTAAAAATATACAGCAAAATAAAATAGTATTGCCAAACGGCAATTTTGAAAATATTATGCCTAAAAACCATACTAAATTTCCTTCATTAAAAGGTAAATTAGGCTGAGCACAAAGTGTCGTTACAACTATAAGACCTGTCAGTATGCACACGCAAGTATCCCAAAAGGTACCGGTACTAGAAATTAATGCTTGTTGAAATGGATTTTTAGCTTTAGCGGTTGCATCTGCTACAGAATTTGTTCCAAAACCTGATTCTGAAGAAAATACAGCTTTAGAAACACCATACCGTATTGCAGCTATCATGCCAATTCCTGCAGCTCCACCGATACTTGCTTTAAAAGAAAACGCTTGCGTAATTATCAAGCTTAATGCAGGAAATAAATATTTTATGTTCATCGCTAAAATTACGAAACAAGACAATGCATATAAAATTATCATAAAAGGAATAACTATAACACAAACTTTTGATATAGATTTTATGCCTTTATATATGCAGCATGCAAGCGCAATAGCTATTAGGATTACTTCTAAAGAAAAACCGGTCCTTTTAAAACACAATGAAGTCATTTCATTGACTTGAAACATCCCGTAAAGCATCATTCCTGAAATACAAAGAGAAATTGCATATATTACAGCAATTCCTTTCCTTTTTAATGCTTGCTCTATAACATACATCATACCACCAGAAGTAGTTCCATCCTGATTTTTAATTCTAAACTTAACTATTAACAGACTTTCAGCATATTTTGTAGCAATACCAAGCATCCCTGCTATAAATATCCAAAATACAGCACCTGCCCCTCCTAAAATAATTCCAAACGATACTCCCAAAACATTTCCAAGAGCTACAGTACCAGAAAGATCAACACAAAGCGCGGCAAATGGTGAAATTTGCCCATCTTGGTAACTTTTATTTTGTAAAGATAATTTTATGCCCGTAAATATTTTTCTTTGAATAAAACCTGTTTTGTAAGAAATATAAAGGTGCAAACAAAACATAGTAATTATTACAGGATATCCCCATATAAAACTATTTAACCCTACGATAAAAACATAAAATTTTTCCAAAGTAGATACCTCTTACTTTAAAATAGAGATTTTAATTTTTTTATTTTGAATATTTTGTTCTACTTCTTTATATAAAATTACAGTGTCTTTAATAACGTCTACTCTGTTTCCAACGCTATATTCTTTTGTTTCTCTTATAATTATATCTCTTAAAAGAAAAATACCCCATAAAGTTAACCCTACTTTAAACACATCTATAAAATAAAGAAATTCCCAGTATTCTTTTTTGGCAAATATTAAGCCGATAAAAGACCCACAAAATAAGTATATTATTTTGAATTTTATTATGTTGACATTTTTAAATAAAAAAACAAAGAAATTTTTAACTACAACATAGCTAGTAACAGCCATAGTAAAAGCAAATACCAACACAACCATCGCAAGTAAAGGCGCGCCTAATTTAGGAATACAAGAAAATGCCATATCAATTATATATTTACCGCTGATATTTGAAGTATCGATTAAGTTTGGAGAATGTAATAAAGTTATAACCACAACCAAGCCAGTCAAAGGACAGCAAACTGCCCCATCTAAAAAAGTAATAGTACTAGAAATTATTGCCTGTCTAAACGGATTTCTTGTTTTTGCTTGGGCACCCACCACAGAAAGTTCTCCCATGCCCGCTTCTGTAGAATAAAGGCCTATCCTACTACCTTCTTTAAATGCCATGAATATACTCGAGCCAATAATGCCTCCGCTTAAAGACTCAAAAGAAAATGTGCCACGTAAAATAGCTGCTAAAGCAGGTACTATATATTCTAAGCGGGTGAACAATATTGTAAAACATAAAATAAAATAAATACACACTACAGGAATTGTAATTTTTGAAGCAAAGTGAGCAATGAAAGTTGTCCCTAAAAAAACAAAAAAAGCAATTATACTCACTACGACTAGTTCTGTTGGTAAAATAGGAACATCAAAAGTTGTATTACAAAAATCACAAATAAAACGCACCTGCATACTAAACAATCTTACGGTAGAGGATATTAAACAAAGAACAGCAAACAATATTGCAACCTTTTTCATTTTAAAAACTTTATCATATACAACCACAACACCACTAACAATGTCTCCCGTAATTGTTTTTTGTCTAAATTTAGTTGATATATATGCTTCGCAATATTTTACAGAAACACCCAAAAAACTTATAGCAAATACCCAAAACACAGCCCCTACTCCACCAACTATTATAGCAGTTGCAACTCCGATAACATTTCCCACGCCAAAAGTTACGCCAAGCTCTGTACAAAAAGTATGAAAAGGGGATAATTCACCTTGCCCATACTGCTCTTGTCTTGTTAACGCAAGTTTTAAGCCTTTAAAAAGTTTTTTTTGGATAAATTTTGTTTTGAAAGTAAAGTATAGATATGCTGGAATAATAAAAACAATGGGAAGACCCCAAGCAAAAGAGATTAACTGACCAACAAAAATGGACAAACTTTCCATTGCTCCTCTTTAAAGTAAAAGAAAATGACAATCGTTAGTAGTTACACGTATGATGGTACAAATTTTACTCGTACATTGCAACTTTTTCTTTGCTATAATATTATAATGTGATTCAAAACAAATTATTACTTAAGCGGAGCTGGGTTATGTTACAACTTCAAGAAAGCACTTTAAAACGCAAATTAAAAAATCGCCATATTCAATTTATTGCTTTAGGTGGCTCTATTGGAACAGGCCTATTTTTAGGTACTGGCAGCGCAATTTCTGCAGCTGGCCCAGCAGTTTTGTTAGGGTATTTAATTTCAGGTATTGCGATTTTTTTTATTATGCGACAACTTGGTGAAATGGATGCCCAAGAACCTATGGCTGGATCTTTTAGTTACTTTGCATATAAATACTGGGGGAAATTCCCAGGTTTTATAGCTGGCTGGAATTATTGGATTTTATATGTTTTAATAGGTATAACAGAACTTACAGCAATAGCAGCATATGCTCAATACTGGTTCCCTTGTTTAGCTACGTGGAAAACAGCTTTATTCTTTTTTATACTTATTAATGTCATAAACTTGATAACTGTTAAAGCTTATGGGGAAATAGAGTTTTGGTTTTCTTCTATTAAAATTATTGCTATTTGCGCTATGATTTTAACAGGAAGTTATATTTTATTCTTTAACCCTTCTTTAGTACCCGGTGCTTCTATTAAAAATTTGTGGGTATCTACGTCTATCTCTGAAAATTCTTTATTTAACGGAATATTTCCTAATGGCTTAAGGGGGTTAATAACTGCTATACCTATAATAACATTTGCTTTTGGAGGACTAGAACTGATCGGCATAGCAGCATCTGAAACAGAAAATCCTAAAAAGGCCATACCAAAAGCTGTAAACCAATCTGTGTTTCGCATTTTAATTTTTTATATAGGTTCTATAGTAGTACTATTATCTCTTTATAATTGGAGTAAATTAACTCCTGATAGCAGCCCTTTTGTTTTAATTTTTGACAAAATTGGGTTTAAATATATGGCATGGACATTAAATTTTATTATATTAACTGCTGCTCTTTCTGTTTACAACAGCTGTATTTATAGCAATAGCCGCATGCTTTATGCTCTTTCTCTTCAAGACAACGCTCCAAAAATTTTAACCAAAACTAATAGGAGAGGAATACCTGTACACGCTCTTATGGTATCTACAATTTTAACGTTTTTTGTAGTGCCGTTAAATTATTTTGTGCCTAATTGGTTTGACGCTTTTAAAATAATTATGAGTTTTGTAGTTGTATGTGCTCTTTTAAGTTGGACCATGATAACAATATCTCACATGAAATTTAAAAAACAAAAAAATATTGAACACTATACAAAGGATACAATGGTTTTTCCATCTCCGTTGTATCCTTATTCAAATTATTTTACACTAACTTTCTATAATTTTATTCTAGTAGTTATGGCTTTACCTAAACTTGGAATGTTTAAGCAGGTTATAGCTCTTCCAATTTGGATATTGATAGTTTATTTAGGGTATCGCTTATGTAATTTTAAAAAATTTAAATTAAGAAAATGGAGTTATAGTAATGAAAGAAATTCAGAATACACAGAATAATAAATTAAAAAGAAAACTTAAAAATAGACATATTCAGTTTATTGCTCTTGGCAGCGCAGTCGGTACAGGTTTGTTTTTGGGTGCTAGCAGTACAATTTTTTCTACTGGCCCTTCTGTTCTTTTGGGATATTTGGTTGCAGGCCTTTTAGTTTTTTTTATTATGCGACAACTTGGCGAAATGGTCACCAACGAACCTATGGCAGGATCTTCTAGTTACTTTGCAAATGTTTATGTCAGTAATTTTTTAGGTTTTTTGGCTGGCTGGAATTATTGGGTGGAGTACGTTTTAGTAGGAATGGCAGAACTCATTGCTGTTGCTGCTTATATGCAATATTGGTTTCCCAATCTTGCCACATGGCAAACATCATTATTTTTTTTCCTCCTTATAAATGCTATAAATTTAGCTACAGTAAAAGCTTATGGAGAAATAGAGTTTTGGTTTTCTTCTATTAAAATTATTGCCATTTGTGCTATGATTTTAACAGGAAGCTATATTTTATTTTTTAACCCTTCTTTAGTACCTGGCGCTTCTATTAAAAATTTGTGGCAGGTTTCTACTGTCGGGATACATGCTTTTGACACTGCCTTTAGCGGTTTTTTTTCTAAAGGATTTCTTGGATTTATGATGGCTTTCCCTATGATTATTTTTGCCTTTGATGGTGTAGAACTTATAGGGTTGACTGCCGCAGAAACAGAAAAACCTCAAACTACTATACCAAAAGCGGTAAACCAAGTTGTTTTTCGTATTTTAATTTTTTATATAGGTTCTTTAACGATACTACTTTCTTTATATCATTGGAGCAGTTTGCAAACAACTGATAGTCCTTTTGTTATGATTTTTGACAAAATTGGATTTAAATATATAGCCTGGACATTAAACTTTATTGTCCTCACTGCTGCTCTTTCTGTTTACAATAGTTGTATTTATTGCAATAGCCGTATGCTTTATGGACTTGCTCTTCAAAATAATGCACCTAAAGTTTTAGCAAAAACAAACAAACGTGCAATACCTTCAAATACTATTTTAATATCAGGAGCGTTAACATTTTTAGTTATACCTTTAAACTACTTCCTCCCCAATTGGATTAATGCTTTTGAAATAGTTATAAGTTTTTCCGTGATATGTATAATAATTAACTGGAGTATTATCGCTATATCCCACTTAATGTATAGAAAGAAAAAAACCACAGACAACATTCAAACACTATTCCCTGCGCCATTTTATCCTTACTCAAATTATACAGTTTTGTTTTTTCTTTTTACAGTGTTAATAACTATGACAACCCCACAATTTGGTATGGTAAAACAAGCAATTTTTTTGCCTATTTGGATATTTACTGTATATATTGGTTACAAAATTTTAAAAAAATAGTTTAATGCAAAGGGGTTATTAGTGGAAGAGTCTCAAGAGATTCATTTAAAACGCAAGCTTTCAAGCAGACACATACAGTTCATTTCTCTCGGAGGCACAGTAGGTACAGGGCTATTCTTAGGAGCAGGCAGCACAATTTCTGTAGCCGGACCATCAGTTATTCTGGCATATTTACTAACTGGCATTATAGTATTTTTTATAATGCGCCAACTTGGCGAAATGGCCACTAACGAACCTGTCGCCGGGTCTTCCAGCTATTTTTCTAACAAATATTGGGGGAAATTCCCAGGCTTTTTGGCAGGATGGAACTATTGGATAGAGTACATACTTTCTGGCATTGCAGAACTTACTGCAGTAGCTGCTTATACTCAATATTGGTTTCCGCATATTGCTACGTGGAAAGCTGCTTTATTTTTCTTTTTGCTTATAAACGCAATAAATTTAACAACTGTAAAAGCTTATGGAGAGACAGAATTTTGGCTTGCTTCTATAAAAATTATCACAGTTTGTGCAATAATTTTAACAGGCGGTTATTTACTTATTTTTGATCCTCATTTAATAGCGGGATCCACCATAAAAAATTTATGGCAAGCTCCGACTATTGGTCCTAATGTAGGTAATCCACTATTTAGCGGGTTCTTCCCTCACGGAATTGTTGGTTTTATGATGGCTTTTCCTATAATAGTGTTTGCTTTTGACGGTATAGAGCTTATAGGACTTTCTGCTGCAGAAGCTCAAGATCCTAAAAGAACTATTCCTAAAGCTGTAAACCAAGTTGTATTTCGTATTCTGATTTTTTATGTCGGCTCTTTTTTGGTTTTGTTATCTTTATGCCATTGGAGCAGTTTGTCTGTATCTGAAAGTCCTTTTGTTATGATTTTTGATTTAATAGGTTTTAAATACGCAGCTTGGACTTTAAATTTTATTATATTAACAGCAGCACTTTCTGTTTACAATAGTTGTATATTCTGTAATAGTCGCATGCTTTATGGACTTGCAATTCAAAAACATGCGCCTAAAATTTTCAAAAAAACAAATAAACGAGGAGTGCCCTCTGCCGCGATTTTAGTCTCAGGAGTGCTTACGTCTTTGGTTGTACCTTTAAATTATTTTCTACCTAACTGGATAGATGCTTTTGAAGTTATTGTAGCGTTTTCTGTTATTGGCATTATTATAAATTGGGGAATTATGGTCATATCTCATTTAAAATTTAGAAAATATCACGATTATCATCATAAAAAAACCATATTCAAATCTCCGTTATATCCTTATGCTAATTATATTGCAATAGCATTTCTCTCTTCAATATTAATCACAATGGCTCTTCCGCAATTTGGTATGTTTAAACAAGTAATCGCTCTTCCTCTTTATGTGCTTGTTATATACATATGCTATAAAGTTTTTAAACCTAGGAGTTAACATATAATGGAACAATTTGGAAAAAGTAATTTAAAACGTAAACTTCAAAATCGTCATATACAATTTATTGCTTTGGGCGGCTCAGTAGGTACAGGCCTATTTTTAGGAGCAGGTAGTGCAATTTTTGCAGCTGGTCCTTCTGTTCTTTTAGGATACTTAATCTCTGGACTTATCATTTTCTTGATCATGCGACAACTTGGTGAAATGAACACTCAAGACCCTTCTGCTGGCTCTTCTAGCTATTTTGCTTACAAATACTGGGGAGATTTCCCCGGTTTTCTTGCTGGCTGGAACTACTGGATAGAATACGTTTTGGCAGGCATAACAGAGCTTACTGCTGTTGCCGCTTACACCCAGTATTGGTTTCCCGATATTGCTGCTTGGAAGATTGCTCTATTTTTCTTTATGCTAATAAATGGTATTAACTTGACAACAGTAAAAGCATATGGAGAAGTCGAGTTTTGGTTTTCTTCTATTAAAATTATTGCCATTTGCGCTATGATTTTAACAGGAAGCTATATTTTATTTTTTAACCCTTCTTTAGTACCTGGCGCTTCTATTAAAAATTTATGGCACACCCCAACTATTGGCGTTAACGCAGGAGATCCCTTGTTTAATGGATTTTTCCCTTATGGAATCATAGGATTAATAGTTTCTCTTCCTATGATAACATTTGCTTTTGGTGGGTTAGAACTACTTGGCATAACAGCTTCAGAAACGCAGGATCCAAAAAAAACCATACCAAAAGCTATAAATCAAGTTGTATTCCGTATTCTAATATTTTATGTCGGATCTCTTGCTGTTTTACTATCTCTTTATCATTGGAGCAATTTAAGTATTTCCGACAGTCCTTTTGTTATGATTTTTGACAGAATCGGTTTTAAGTATGGTGCCTGGACTCTAAATTTTATTGTTCTTACCGCTGCTCTTTCTGTTTATAATAGCTGCATTTACAGCAATAGTCGCATGCTTTACGCTCTTGCTTTGCAAAAAAATGCTCCTCATATTTTTGCTAAAACTAATAAACAGGGCGTTCCGGGCAATGCAATTTTGTTGTCAAGTTTAGCAACTTTTTTGGTAGTCCCTTTAAGTTATTTTGCTCCTAACTGGTTTGACGCTTTTAAAGTTGTTGTAAGTTTTGTTGTTATATGTATTCTTGTAAACTGGGGTCTTATAACATTAGCACACATTAAATTTAAACAAAAAAATAAAGAAACTCTGTTTCCTGTTCCGTTTTATCCTTACTCAAACTATTTAACATTAGTTTTTATACTATTTATTTTAGCCACTATGACTTTACCTCAAATAGGTATGCTTAAACAAGTTGTAGGTCTGCCCATTTGGATACTTATTGCATACATTGGATACAAATTAACAAAAAGAAATAAGGATACTTCTAAATGAATACACCAGAAAAAACTCACTTAAAACGTAGCTTAAAAAATAGACATATTCAATTTATATCGCTTGGAGGAGCTGTCGGCACAGGCTTATTTTTAGGTGTAGGAGGAGCAATTTTTGCAGCTGGTCCTTCTGTTCTTTTAGGATATTTAATCTCTGGATTTATAATATTCTTGATTATGCGACAGCTTGGTGAAATGAATACCCAAGATCCTTCTGCTGGTTCTTCTAGTTATTTTGCTTACAAATACTGGGGGGATTTCCCCGGTTTTCTTGCTGGCTGGAACTACTGGGTTTTACAAGTTTTAGTGGGGATTGCAGAACTTACAGCTGTTGCTGCATATGCTCAATATTGGTTCCCAAATTTAGCTACGTGGAAAACCGCATTTCTATTTTTTATTTTAATTAATGCAGTAAATCTTGCTACAGTAAAAGCATATGGAGAAGTCGAGTTTTGGTTTTCTTCTATTAAAATTATTGCCATTTGCGCTATGATTTTAACAGGAAGCTATATTTTATTTTTTAACCCTTCTTTAGTGCCCGGTGCTTCTATTAAAAATTTATGGCAGACTTCTACTTTAGGCATTCATTTGGGCGACGTTAATTTTAGTGGATTTTTTCCCCACAAGATTATTGGACTGATAATGGCGTTACCCATGATAACTTTTTCTTTTGGCGGACTAGAGTTGGTCGGAATAGCAGCATCTGAAACAGAAAATCCTAAAAAGACCATACCAAAAGCTATAAACCAAGTTGTGTTCCGTATTCTAATATTTTATCTTGGATCCCTTGCTGTTTTACTGTCTCTTTACCATTGGAGTAACCTAAGTGTGTCTGATAGTCCCTTTGTTATGATCTTTGATAGAATTGGTTTCAAGTATGGTGCTTGGGCTTTAAATTTTATTGTTCTTACCGCTGCACTTTCTGTTTACAATAGCTGCCTATACAGCAATAGTCGCATGCTTTACGCTCTTGCTTTACAAAAAAATGCTCCTCATATTTTTGCTAAAACTAATAAAACAAAAATTCCCATAAATGCTATTTTGGTCTCTGGAATGTTAACATTCTTAGTTGTTCCGTTAAATTATTTTGTGCCTAACTGGTTTGATGCTTTTAAAGTTATTATGAGTTTTATAGTTGTTTATATCCTTGTAAATTGGTCTATTATTACGCTAGTGCATATTAAATTTAAACAAAAAAATAAAGAAACTCTGTTCCCTGCACCGTTTTATCCTTACTCAAATTACTTAACATTAGTATTTGTTTTGTTTATTTTAATTGCAATGACTTTACCTAAAATAGGCATGCTTAAACAAGTTCTAGCAATTCCATTTTGGATATTATTTATATATCTTTGTTACACTATTATAAAACAAAAACGTGCTTTATAGCACCACATATTTAATCTTATAGGTAATGGTAGGATCTATAATGCGGAAGCTTGGGGACAAGCATTTAAGAATTAATAAAATTACTACCCATTATCTTAAAAAATATATAGTAATACTGCATATTGATTGATTTATTATATATTTTATGGCATAATTTTTGTGTAGTAAATGGGGTGATATATGAGAAAATTTGATTATTCTTTTTTAAGACATTCTTTGCTGCCAGTCAATTTAATAAATATAACAAGTAATATTGCTGAGTTAAAATCTTTAGAAAGTGTTCGCAAAAAAGAAATAAACTATATTTTACCTGATGTCAGCGCAAAGCCAAATCATTGGCTTTGCTACTTGTTTATAAACCAAAAATTAATCACACTTTTTATTTACTAACTCTCAATATACGGAGAGAGAGGGATTTGAACCCCCGATAGAGTTGCCCCTATAATAGTTTTCAAGACTATCGCCTTAAACCACTCGGCCATCTCTCCATTTTAACTTTATAAATAATTTTCTTTTCTAAGAACTTTCTCCATCTTACTTCTAAACTTCTTTTGTGCCAGGAGTTGGTTCCGGGGCACTCACAACATCTCGTGCCCGCTCGTGACTTGTCCTCCTTATTCGTCGGACACTCGCCCACTCGGCCATCTCTCCTATTCTTCTACATAAAATAGGACATCTCTTAATAACATGATGGCATATTAATTATTGTACAATATTGTCCAGCGCCACGCAAATTTATTGGTTATATTTATTAATACATTTCTTGTCATTAACAAATATTAAGACTATGGCAGGTTTTGTACCCATTTGTCCAAAAAGTCCAGTAGATCCTTCTGTTACAACTTTTACAGTAACATCTTCTCTTTTGCAGCCTAAGTGCATTAAACCTTTAGATATTGCTTCCTCTACAGTTTTGCCTTTAAACTCTAATTCCAGCATTGTATATTCAACTCCTCTTTGTTTTATAGTCGGCCAACTTTAAACGCGAGATTGTACTTTTTTTAATACAAAATATTGCTCTATCATAGAAATTGCGCTATTTGTAATCCAGTATATAACAAGACCTGATGGGAACGACCAGAACATAAATGTAAACAGTACAGGCATAATATACATTATTTTTTTCTGTGTTGGATCAGAAGTTATGGCAGTCATCTTTTGCTGCAAAAACATTCCAAACCCCATTATTAAAGGTAAAAGATGAATACAAAATGATCCTATCATTATAAAATGATCAGCAGCAGACAAATCTTTTACCCATAAAATCCAACTTGCACTTCTTAATTCATAAGCATTTCTAAGCATTGTAAAGAATGCCCAAAATATAGGAAGTTGTAAAAGCATAGGTAAACAACCACCTAAAGGATTGACCTTTTGTGTTCTATAAATATTTATCATTTCAGACTGCAATCTTTGAGGCTCATCTTTATATTTTGTTTGAATTTCCTTAATAAGAGGTTGGACACGTTTCATGCTTGCTGTAGATTTTAAACTTTTTAAAGTTAAAGGGAAAACTAAAATTTGGATTACCACTGTAATCATAATTATTGCCCAGCCATAGTTATTTGTAAGACCATAAAAGAACGTTAACACAGAAAAAGCAATTTTGCCCAAAAATCCAAAAAAACCGAAATCTACAGTTTTTTCTAAATCCAAATTATAAGTTTTTAAATAAGTATATCCTTTAGGTCCTAAATAAAAATTAACAGAATATCCTTTTTTCGCTAAGTCTTTAGGGAAAGTTGCTTCAAGACTTATGCCAAAAGGATGTTTCTTATCAAGTCTAGACGGTATAATCTTATCAAAATCTTTTGAATTTTCCGGTATAAAAGCTGCAAGGAAATATCTATTATCTATAGCTACCCACTTGTAGGAAGGAGCAAGTTCTGGTTCATTTTTGAGTTTTTTTAATTTATAAGGCTTGTCTATAGTGTATGCTAATGCCCTTGTTAAAGAAATATTTTCTTTTTCTTCTTTTAAATCTGTACCTAAGCCAGGACCCCAACTAATATCTATTTGAGGAGCTATTACATTTTCTCGTGTTCTCTCAATTAAAATATTTAAATTATGCATATAGTTTTTATCTAAATTGTATGTTTTTGTTATTTTCCAACCTTCTTTAGAAGTATATTCGAAAACTATTTTATTGTTAGTTTTAGAAACTATTTTATAAATAGAGCCTGGAAAGCTTGCCATTGTAGGCTGTGCTCCTGGAAAAACTAAATCTACCCATTGTCCATTGTTTTCTTTAACAGACCAAGTGAGTATAGCTGCTCCTTTATTTGTTAAAACAGCTCTGTAAGTTTCATTTTCAATATTAATTTTCTCTTCATCAATAATATAACTTTCATTAGGATTGATAGTATCGAAAGTAGACTTTTTGCTTACATTTTCTAAACTTGTAGCAGCTCGAGACTGTGTACTACTTTGTACAACTTGATGTTGCCCTTTGGGGGCTAGAAAAAAAAACCAAACAAAAATTGTAATAGATGATAAAATCACAAATAGAAACGAATTTTTTTGCATTATAACTTCCTTTTTTATACGTTAAATTTTCTTTTTAGGTAATGGGACAGGATCAATACCGCCAATTGCAAATGGATGACACTTTAAAATACGTTTGACTGACAAATAAAATCCTTTAACAAAACCATATATTTCTATAGATTGGTAAGCATAACTAGAACAACTCGGATGGAAACGACATCTGGGAGGAAATGTTCTTGAAACAAATTTATAACATTTAATTAAAAAGAGAGCGATAGGTTTCATATAGTTAGTCCTGGCCCATGTACAGCTTAGCATTTTTTAATAAAACTAAAACAACTTTTTTAAGATCACTATAATTTAATAATGAAGTCTCTGGCTTAGATATAAAAATTAAGTCTAAACTAGGCTCTAATAAATATTTATTTGTTCTAAAAATTTCCCTTAACCTTCTTTTTGTCCTATTTCTTATTACTGCATTACCAACTTTTCTAGATGTAACAAGACCTAATCTACGTAAACTATTCCCATCATTTCTTTTATAAGCTAAAATTTTTATTTTTTTATTTTCTAGCTTTAAGCCATTTTTAAATACTTTATTAAAATCTTTTTGAATATGTAAACGTTCTGAGTATGTAAGCGTAAACAATTTATTATTTTCAGATTGTTTAAACGACAAATTTTCTAAACATTTTTTACTATTTTGCATATCACAAAAGCATTAAGCACTTAACATTTTACGCCCTTTTCGTCTACGAGCACTTAAAACCTTTCTTCCTCCAGGCGTTGCCATTCTTGCCATAAAACCTATTTTCTTTTTCCTTTTGTCTTTGTTTGGTTGAAATGTTCTTTTCATTTTAAATCCTCTTTGGCGCACTTCATGCGTTATTATATGTAAATTATATCTAAAAAGCTCAAAAACTGTCAAACAGCTCGTAAAGGTCAAAATAGAAATGGCGCTTTTTATAAGTATAATAAAAAGGGGCGCGAATGAAAAAAGAATATGAAAGAAGAAGGAGTATTTTAGAAAAAGCACAGAAGCTAAAAGAGAAAGGATTAATCTTAAAAGAAATAAGCAAAATAGTAGGAGTAAGCCAGAGAACAATAAAGAGAGGGAAAAAATATAAAAGAGAAATAGAGAGATTGAGAGAAGAAAATCCATACTATGGCAAAGTAAAAATCAGAGAATTATTATTAAGGAAAGGATATAAAATTGGTTTAAGTTCAGTGGGAAATGGTATAAAAAAGTTAATAGAAAGTAAGAGAGTAAGTAAAGTAAGCGTATTAAATTGTGAGAATGAACGCAAGCAGATAAGGAAACTTAACGATCATAGCCAAAGACTGCCAAAAGAATATAGAGCACAAATTCAAATAGACCATATTAAAGGCAAGCAAATAAGGCAATTTTGTGCTTCAGGATGCCAAAAACTTCCTTTATGAAGTATTAGAAGAAAAACCGTTTAAAATCAAAGATATCCAAGTTGAACAAGCTTGTAAAGAATTGAAAAAAACTTTATTTGTCTTACCTCCTAGCAGTCCTGATCTTAATGCCGGAGTTGAAAGGCTTAATAGAATTTGCCAAGAAGAACATTATTTACGGCATTTTAATGAACTTTCAAACAAGCTCAATGATTATAATTACTTTAGACTTCACAGGTCTTTAGTCATATATGACTGCTTATTTTCACCCATGCAATTCTTTAACCTAAAAAGGACCCTTTGTCTTTGACCCTAACGTATATTACAAACTTATGTAATTTAAAAATTAAAATCAGACTGTTTTTGATTTTTAAAACATACATACAGGCAAAACGCATGAAAAATATTTACTGACGAAAGTCAACCTATTACCCCACCCTCTACAGCAAGAAACGAGGAAAAGGCCACAATGACAATAAGATTTTATCATAGCTTTCATGCTTTTGTCGTAGCCTTGCAACCTTGCAATTATTGAACTAATTAAGCAGAAGTTAGTTTAAAGTCAATTCCAAGTATGTGTGCAAATGAAATGACATTATGAAATGACGGATTAGCGTTTTTTGACAACATTCTATAAACACTTGTTCTTTCAATTTTTGTTTTTTTAGCAAGTGTTGAAATTTTACCTTCTGCCATAGCAACTATTCTTAAACCTTGCAAAAGAAGCGCAGTATCTTTGTTTTTGTTGTATTCAGACATTATGTGTTTTTTATAACTTTCTAATTTTTTAGGATTCTTTTTTAAAGATTTAGCATAATCTTCAAAAAAATCAGTTTTTATTATTTTTGCATCTTCGAGTTTTATATTTTCTATTTCTGTTATTTTTTTCATATTTGCCCCCTTAAAGTTTCTCTTATTGCTATGGCTTTTTCTATATCTTCCTGTTGTTGCTTCTTGTCACTACCGCCGTATAGCAATATTAATATTGTATTGCTGCTTTTTGTGTAGTAAATTCTTATTCCTTTGCCAAAATCTATCTTTAATTCAGATACTCCCTTTTTTAATGCTTTGCAATTTGAGCAATTGCCCATTTGTAATCTTGAAACATAATTGATTACCTTTTCCTGAACTTCATCATCCTGCTTGTTAAACCATTTTTCGTAAAAATTTGTTCTTAATATTTTACATTCCATATATGCCTTCGCATAATTATTGTAGCATATATTCTACAATATGTCACACACACAGTAGACTATCACCCAGGCAAAACGCATGAAAAATATTTACCGATGAAAGTTAACCCCATCTCCCTACCCTCTCCAGCAAGAATAGAGGAAACGACCACGACGACAATAAGATTTTATCATAGCTTTCATGCCGTTTGTCATGCACATATATACACATTTAATGACTTTGTCAGCATAATTAGTTACAATATAGGTAATGAAATAATGTTAATTAACATCCCAATTGACCGCATGCTGCGCTAATATCTATACCTTTAGCTTGCCTTATATTTGCAAGAACACCGCTTAATTTTAATATATTTTTAAACTTAAGCACAGATTCTTGTGTAGGCGCATTAAAACTAACATCCTTAACAGAATTAAACGGTATTAAATTTATCTGTACACTTTTATTTAACAAGCCGTAACGTTGTAAAAGCCTTGCAAGTTTGTGAGCATCTGCAGCAGTATCGTTTATTTCTTTAATTAAAATATATTCTATTGTCAATCTAGATTTTGTTTTTTTAAGATAATATTTACCTGCATTTAATATATCTTCTATCTTAAAACCGAAATTATTTGGAATAATTTTTTTTCTCTGTTTTTCATCAGTAGCATGTAAAGAAATAGCAAGACGGATACCAAAATTATCATCTGCCAGTTTTTTAATTGCGCTAACATTTCCTACACTTGATATTGTTATATGCCTTTTACCTATGGCAAATTCTTTTTTAGACAAAATAGAACTTAGTGCAGATGAAACATTGTTATAATTAAGAGTAGGTTCTCCCATACCCATAAACAAAACACCTGATACTTTTTCTTTAGTATCATTTTCTATTTGTAAAATTTGTTCTAATATCTCGCTTCTAGTTAAGTTTCGTGAGTGTTTTACTCTCCCTGATGAGCAAAAAGCGCACATTACAGGACAGCCTATTTGTGAAGATATACATACAGAATTTTTGCCGCTTGAGGGCAAAAAAACAGAAAAAAAATATTTTTTGTCTGCACTTTGAAAAGTATATCTAATTGTTCCATCAATTATAGATTGTTCTTTTTTGACTATCTTTAGAGATCTAAGCAAAAACTTATTGTCTAACTTTTGCCTAAGATCTTTTGAAATAGAAGTAAATTCTTCAAAAGTAGAAGCTTTTTTTATATAAACCCAATCAATAATTTGATTAATTCTATAACTTTGATTTATAATCGTTTTTAAATAAGTTTTTAACTGTGTACTTGTTAAATCTAATATATTTTTTTTCATAAATTTCTACTTTTTATTTGCATTAAAAATTTTTATCAAATTTTTTGTTGAGGAGTCATGGCTATTTTCTGACTCATTTTTAAGTTCAGATAGAATTATATTTGCTAAAACTTTCCCTAACTCTACACCCCACTGATCAAAGCTGTTAATACGCCACATTATACCTTGAGAAAATATTTTATGTTCATATAATGCAATCAATGCTCCTAATGTTTTAGGAGTAAGATTATTGATTAATATACTGTTTGTCGGTCTGTTTCCTTCAAATATTTTATGGTTGGTTAAAACTTTTATATCCTCTTGAGAAAGCCCAGTTTTTTTAAGATTTTCTACAACTTGTTCTTTTGTAAGGCCAAAAGCAAGAGCTTCTGTTTGAGCAAAAAAATTTGCCATCAATTTTTCATGGTGGTCACTAATTTTTTTAACAGGATTTACAAAACCTATAAAGTCACACGGTATAAACCTCGTACCTTGATGTATAAGTTGATAAAATGAATGTTGCCCGTTAGTCCCAGGTTCTCCCCAAATTATAGGGCCTGTTTTATAATCTACTCTATTATTTTCAAAATTTATAATTTTACCATTACTTTCCATATCCCCTTGCTGTAAATATGCAGTAAATCTATGTAAATATTGGCTATAGGGTAAAACTGCATACGTTGAAGCATTAAAAAAGTTGTTATACCAAAACCCTAAAACTGCCATTATTATAGGTATGTTTTTTTCATAAGGCGTATTTAAAAAATGTTGGTCAATATAATAAGCACCTTCTAAAAGTTCTTTAAATTTTTCAAAACCAACATAGCAACAAATAGAAAGACCTATAGCAGACCAAAGAGAATATCTACCGCCCACAAAATCCCAAAACTCAAACACATTGTTTTCGGAAATACCAAATTCTTTGACTTTCTTAATATTTGTTGAAAGTGCAACAAAATGATTGGCAACGGCATTATCTGTAAACCTTTCTCCAATCCATTGTCTTGCAGTTAAAGCATTTGTTACTGTTTCAAGAGTTGTAAAAGTTTTTGAAGCTACTATAAAAAGCGTTGTCTCAGGATTTAATTTTTTTAATGTTTCGTCAATATCTGCCTCATCAATATTAGAGACAAAATAAACATTTATTGTATCTGAATAGTGTTTCAATGCTTCACAAACCATTTTAGGACCTAAGTCAGACCCGCCTATGCCGATATTTACAACATCAGTAATTTTTTTGCCAGTAAAACCAGACCTTTTCCCGCTTCTTAAATCGTTCGTAAACTTTTCCATTTTAGAAAGCACAGCATTAATTTGAGGCATAACATCCTTACCATCAACATAAATAGGATTATTACTTCTATTTCTAAGCGCTGTATGCAACACCGCTCTTTTTTCTGTCCAGTTTATTTTTTCACCTGAAAACATTTTTTTTGTATATTCATTTATCTTTGCTGCTTTTGCAAAATCTATCAAAAGTTTAAAAGTTTTAGAGTTAATAATATTTTTTGAATAATCAAAAGTTATACCTATATTATTATCATATACAGAAAATTCGTTAAATCTGCTTTCATCTTTAAATAAATCTCGTAAATGAACATTTTGAATTTCTTCAATATAATGTTTTTCAAGATTCTGCCAAGTTGGGGTATTTTTAAGTTCAAAATTACTCATAATTTCTCCCATGATAAATAAAATAAACAGCAATTAACTTTTTTGAATATTTTAGAGTATAACATTTTCTTTTTTGCGATATTTAAAAGTTTTGCTTTAATGGAAGCCGCAATATTAGAAAGATTCTTATTTGTCATACCAGCGCCATAAGCCAAGGTTCCATAATTTTTTTAACTTTTAGTTTCTCGGACATTTCATACAGTTTGTTTATATTTTTATCCTTGCGCTTCATATATTCTACAAGGCATTCTTTGGCAATATCCATGCCCATTTGGTTGCGGTATTTGAAAGCATCGCAAACGGTGCGCTCTGCATTATATATTTTGAAACTATACCTGCCGTCTTTAACTTTCATAATGCCATAATTAAAGAAAGATTTGTTTACAAAAAGAACATTAGTCGGAGGATAAAGAAGTTTAGGCACGCGAGCAGTCCTGTTTATTGCAACAGTTACTTTTGAGGGCAGAAAAGTTGTGAGTTTATGGTATACTAAGGCGGAAAATCCCGCAATAACTACACGTGGGTAGGCAACAGATACGTCAACAAAGCTCTGGTTCTGTCCAAACATGTCAAACTGCCTGTAAAGACCTTGCTTTATCTTTATAATTTCATTGTCGTTGCAGAGGCTTTTTATATCGTTACTTCTAAGCCCCATTGCGGTAAATTTTTTAGTTTTTATATAACCTTTGATTTTTTCATAACTCACCTTGCTTAAACCGTATGCAGATTATAATAAATGCAGACTGTTTAAGCAACACATCGCTATTGTTTTTGAAATCACAAATTGTGATTTCAAGTTGAAAAAAATATTCGTTGTTTTACACATTATTTCTATTCTGATATAATTTTGAAACAAAAAAACTCATCATACTTTGCGACAACTTCAAAATTTTAAAACAGAGGAACTACTCAATAAGTTAAAATTATGATATTTACTAGCACACAAAATTCAATATTTAAAGAAGCTCTTAAACTTCAAGATAAAAAATTTCGCGATATAAAAAATTACTTTTTTGTTGAAGGGAAAAAACAAATTGAAGAAATACCTAAAGATTGGAATATCAAACAAATCTTTATCTCAGAAAAACATAGAAACGTTAAAGAAAACTTTAAAAATACAGTAATCCTTTCTGAAAATTTATTTAATAAACTATCAACAACAAAATCTCCGCAAGGAATATTAGCTATTGTAGAGAAAAAACAATACAATGCTGTCAGTATTATTAAAAAACAAGGGCTATTTATAATTTTAGAAAATATTCAAGACCCAGGAAATCTTGGCACAATTATTCGCTCTGCAGACGCATTTGGCGCAAAAGCAGTATTTGTATCAAAAAATAGTGTTGATATATATTCTGATAAAACTTTAAGATCAACAATGGGGTCAATATTTCATTTGCCTGTATTAAACAACATAGATATAAAAAATATTATCCCTCTAATGAAAAAAGAAAAAATTACAGTCTATGCTGCTTCGCTAAAAGGTAAAAAATATATACACACCGTTAAACTATCCAAAAAATGCGCTTTTATAATAGGCAATGAGGCTAATGGCATTACAAATGAAACTGAAAATTTAGCAGATGAAATTATAAAAATAAATATGCCTGGAAATTGCGAGTCTCTAAACGCTGCAATTGCAGCATCTATAATTATGTACGAAATAGCAAAAGACTAACGTTTTCTGACTTCTGCCGGATTTTGAAAATTTTGCCGAAAGACTCATAAAAAATAAATGGAACCCTGAGAGTGAAGAAATTTTAGGACCTTCTATAAAAGCAACAAAAGACCTTAATGGCAACTTTACAAAAGCTGCTTTAGGATTTGCTGCAAAAAATGGTACTACCGCAGAAAAACTTAAAACAAA
>JAIRXS010000040.1 GCA_031268145.1 Candidatus Endomicrobiellum siamense | reverse complement strand
GCTGTATGCTGTATGCTGTATGCTGTATGCTGTATGCTGTATGCTGTATGCTGTATGCTGTATGCTGTATGCTGTATGCTGTATGCTGTATGGCTGGGATCTGCATTCTTTTCTCCCTTATTAATTCAATGTGTAATATATTACAAAATATTATTACAAAAAAGCAAGCTCTCCATGATGTATTGAAGAGAAAGTCTTTCCTTTAAAACTAGGAAAAGATGTGGCAATAATCATGATAGAAGCCTCTGGGCGAGGAACAATAATGGTGATCACCAAAATGGTCAAGTCATATTTTATTCTTCAAAAAGAGTTTCTCCCAAAGTGACTGTACTATTTTGATTTGAACACTGTTTTATTAACTCTCTTTCTCTATCAAGTTCTAGCCTTTTTATAGAAGCTTCTATCTTTCTATTCTTTAAATCAACCTTTACTATCTTAGCTTCTATATCTTGCCCCTCTTTAAATAAGTCTTGAGACTTTTCATTTAATAGAGAAAAAAACTCACTATTTCTTATAAAAGCATATACTTCAGGTTCTAGTTCAACAGAAATTCCATAATCTGAAATCTTTATAACTTTACCCTTAACATCACTTCCCACTTTATACTTTTTTAAAGGATCTTCTTGAACATGTTTTAAAGAAAGAGATATTCTTTCATTTTTTGGATTTACTTCTAAAATAACTACCTCAACTTCGTCACCTTTCTTTACCATTTCTTCAGGATTTTTTATTACCTTAGTCCAAGAAAAATCACTTATATGCACAAGTCCTTCTATACCTTCTTCCAGTTTAACAAAAGCTCCAAAAGAAGGCATAGCCTTTACAACTATACCTTTAACTTTCGTTCCAGGAATATAATGTTTAAAAGCTAAAGTCCAAGGATTTTCTTGTATTTGTTTTACAGATAAAGCAATTTTTTTATTTTCCTTATCTACACTTATTATTTTAACTTCAATTTTTTGTCCCTTTTTTACTTCTTTTTTTATCAACGCCTCACTATTATTCCATGCATATTCAGATGAATGTAATAAGCCTTCAATTCCAGGTTCTAGTTCAACAAAAACTCCGAAATCTATAACAGAAACTACCACTCCTTCTGTTACAAGACCTACAGGAAATTTTTCATCTACATTATCCCAAGGACAAGTGGCAAAATTTTTCACACTTAATGAAATTTTACATGAAACTTTATCAACTTTTAAAACTTGCACTTTTATTTTCTGCCCTACATGGAGCAAATCTTGAACATTTTTAATTTTATACCAAGCAAGCTCTCCAATATGTAACAAACCCTCCACTCCACCAAGATTAACAAAAGCTCCATATTTTGTAATATTTGAAACTTTCCCATCAATTATCTGTCCTTCTTCAATCCTATTTAATGCATCAGCTTTAGCGAAATCTTTTGCTTCTTGCAACAATTTTCTTCTTGATAAAACTATATTTTTTTTCCTCTTATCAAACTCTATAATTAAAAAATCATGTGTTTGGCCAATATAATTGTTTACATCTTTAACAAAACAAATATCAACCTGAGAAATAGGTAAAAAGGCTCTCTCTCCAAAAACGTCTACAAAAAAACCACCTTTAGTCGCTTTAAGTATAGCACCTGTTACGTGTTTGCCTTGTTTAAATGTTTCTTCTAGTTCGTTCCATTTTGCCTCTTCAACAACTGACTTATATGACAAAATTGGACAACCCTGATTATTTATTAATTTAACTTTTACAGTAGCACCAACTTTAATCTCATCTGGAATATTACCATCTTCAAATTCTGCTTTTGGAATTATAGCTTCTGATTTCATTCCCAAATTTACCATAAAACCATCAGAATTTTCTGCAATAATAGTTACATCTAATTCTTTACCTAAATTAATATTTTCCAAAGGAGCATATTCTTTTAGCAAATCTGCCATATTTACATCTTCATTATCATCAAAACTCGTAATTGTTTCATCTGAACTATTGTTTTCTACCACTCTGCTCTACCTCATTTATTTTTTAATTTTGTAGCTTTTCGCCAAACTCTTTAATTTTAAGTTCAACATCTTTTATTACCCAATCAGGAGTAGATGCTCCTGCAGTCAATCCAATAGTAAAAATTCTTTCAAACCAGTTTTTCTTTAAATCTTTAAAAGTTTCTATATGATAAGTCTTAGTTTTACAAGAACATATCTGCGCAAGTCTAGTGGTATTACCAGAATTTTTTCCACCTATGACTATCATTAAATCCACATCACGAGCAAGCTTTTCTGCAGATTGTTGCCTATCTAAAGTTGCTTTACATATTGTGTTATATACTGATATTTTATACTTTTTACTCAAAATATTTACTATATTGTTAAAATTTTCAGAAGTTTGTGTAGTCTGACTTACAATATTTAAATTCTTGTTATCTTTAAAAGCTTTTGCTTCTTCTGAAGTTTCTATAACAATACATTTTTTATTGCCATACGAAACAAGAGCAACAACTTCTGGATGAGCTTTCTCTCCTACAACAACAATAGTTGAGTCTTTTGTTGCTTTATCGCTGCTTAACTTTCTCACTACGTCTTGAGCTCTTTTTACAAAAGGACACGTAGAGTCAATTACATTAATATTTCCATTTTTTTCAAGTTTTTCATGAAGTTCAAGAGGGATACCATGCGTACGTAAAATCACACACCCATCTTTTATCCTGCTTACAGACTCTAAAGTTTTTATTCCTCGCTTTTCAAGTCGTTTTACTTCTTGTGGGTTATGTATAATTGGTCCTAAAGTATAAACTTTGTCTTTCTCTTTTAACGTTTTTTCTGCTATTTCTATCGCCCTTCTAACCCCAAAACAAAAACCAGCATTCTTGGCTTTTTTAACTTTTAACATATCAAAAACACCCTCGCTATTATATAAAATAAAGTTACATTTTAGAAATCTTATCTAAAACTTTTTGCGACATAACAACATAATCACTCTTTGTAAACTCTTTTGGAGGATATATAGGCTCTCCATATTCTATTTTTATCCGTTTAAACTTCAACATTATATTTGTATTTTCTATTTTTACTGGCACTAAGGGTACTTGAGCATTACAAGCCACCATTCCAGGACCAGCTTTTGCTTTACCTTGTTTACCATCTTTTGAACGCGTACCCTCAGGAAACATCAAAAGCAAATGCCATTTTTTTAGCAGAGAAAAAGCATGTCTCATCGCGTTAACATCTTGTACTCCTCTTTTTACAGGAAAAGCATTTGTACGTTTTATTATCCACCCAAATATTGGCACGTCAAACAATTCTTTTTTAGCCATAAAATATAAAGGTCTTTTCATTGCTGAACCTGTTAAAGGAGGATCAAAAAAACTAGTGTGATTCGGCGCTATAATAGCCCCACCTTCTTTAGGAATATTTTCTACACCTTTAATATCCCATCTATAAAACAACTTAAACATAATTCTAAACATTTGTCTGCCAACTAGAAATAAAAATGTTGATTTCTCTTTTATTTGCATGTACTTTTTAAAACCTCATAAAATCTAGGAAAGGATATATTTACGCAACTGGAATCTTTAATAATAGTCTCACCTTATAAAATTCATATTTATCACTCCTATAACTAGGAATTTTTAAGCCTATACCATTTACATACAAATTTTCTTTTTCTATTTTAATTTCTGCACCTATTTTAGTAAAAGTCTCTATAGTTCTATTACAATCATCTAAAGGCAAGTAATTTCTAATTACAGACTTCCCACTAGCAAGACAAGAAAGCATAACGGCTCTATGCGTTATAGATTTGTCTGCTGGCACATCAATTGTACCTGATAAAGCATTAACTTTTCTTAATTTAATATCCACTTTTATTCCTAAATTTTTACCGCTATTATAAAAGTTCCCTGTCAACAGCTTTTGCAACTAAATCAAGTTCTTGCATTAGCTTCTTAAATTGTTCAGGCAACAAACTTTGCAAACCGTCAGAAAGAGCATTTTCAGGGTGAGGATGAACCTCTTGCACCTGCAGCAATACAAGCCTTTAGCCAGTGAGCCAACATGTTCCCTTATGCCCTATGCCATGAGATGGATCTAAAACAACAGGTAGATGAGAAAGTTTTTTTAATACAGGCACTGCATTTAAATCCATTGTAAACCGTATAGATGGTTCAAAAGTTCTTATACCCCTTTCACATAAAATAACATTATAATTCCCATGAGAAAGAATATATTCTGCAGAAAATAAAAGCTCCTTTATTGTACTAGCCATACCTCTTTATCTATCATCTTTCTAGTATATTTTAACATAGACACCATATAGATCCCATATTATTAACCCTCAGCTCAATATACGTTCTCTAAAATTATATAAAAATTAAACTATAAATTTAGAGACAATTTCATTAAAAAGAAACTCATATCCTTTAGTAAACTTTATTCTATCTCCATGTTTAACTAACATTTTTTTATTTACAAAATCCTCAAGTATATTTTGATAATGAATATTATCAAAATGTTTAATATGTACTCCCTCTTTTAAAAGTCTAAGACCTAACATTATATATTCAAAAGAATATAACTTTTCATCAATATATTCTTTTTCAATTTTAACATTTGACTTATTATTTATTAACTCTATATATTTTTTTATATTACTAACATTTTTATACCTAATCCTGTTTAAATACCCACTCGCCCCTGCTCCAAGCGCGATATACTCAAAGTTACGCCAATAATTTGTATTATGGAAAGATTCGTTGCCACGTTTTGCCCAGTTTGAAATCTCGTAATGCTCGTACCCATTTCTTTCTAAGAAATCTACACTAAAATCATACATATCTCTTTGGATATAGTCACTTGTAACAATACCATTTTTATAAAAAATAGTATCCTGTTCTATAGATAAAGGATATAAAGAAATGTTGTCACTATCAAACTTTAAAACTTTTAGCAAAGTGTTTTCCCAATCTTTTACAGTTTGACCTGCAATTCCATATATTAAATCAATAGAAATATTATGAAAACCAACTTGTCTTGCAATATCATAAACCGCACGAAAATTTTTAAAATTATGCACTCTTCCTAAAAATTTAAGAAATTTATCATCTGTAGACTGTAGACCTATACTCAACCTATTAACTTTATAATTTTTTAAAATATTCAATTTTTCTAATGTAACAGAATCTGAGTTCAATTCAAAAGTAAATTCAACGAGTTTAGAAAGATCAAACCTATTATTTATACTAGTTAACAATCTTTCTATTTGCTTAGAAGATAAAATAGACGGCGTACCTCCGCCTATATATATAGAATCTAAAGTTATATTTTTAAAAGTTAAACTATGTTTAATCAAGGCATCTATATATTTATCTGCTAAATCTTGTTCATATTTAACTGAAAAGAAATTGCAATAAAGACATTTTTTACTACAAAATGGTATGTGAACATATAAACCCAACATAGATTTTTAAAATACCATATATTTATGCGCCGTGGTGACTGTAAAAAACATTGTGTAAAGTTACCTTTTAGCATTGTCAATTTTTGCCCGAAATAATAAGCAACTGATTGTAAATCTGACCTCAGTTGTGAATCTTTGAACACCACTTCTTTTCCAACCGTTGCACACCCAAATATAAGCATTTAAGTAACACTTCTGAGCTTGGAAACAGTCCTCTGTTTTTTGTTACTTTTCTCATTGACCTCTTAAACGATTCTATTGGGTTTGTTGTATATTTGTTATATTGCTTATCGTCCCTTCTTATACTTCAAATCCATATACCTCCTTTTCCAAATTCTTTGCATCCACATTCACTTTCTTCAACTCTTCTTTGTCCATTTTACCTCTCCTTTAGTTTCATTTTACTAAAGGTTCTTTTCACACTCTTTTTTTACACAACCGCGCCGTGCAAAATATACAATCTGAAAACATGCAAATTTTGTTTAGGCAGCGCTAAGAATATTCTTTATAGCATTAGTAGAAGTCTTAGCTCTACGTTTACTATCTTCAACAATTCTATTAAACGATAGTTTGTTCATAGAATCATTTAATATTGCCAAGCTTATTGCTAAATTCTTTTCATCTAGTTGTTTATTATCTATTATTCCAGTTTCTTCTACTTCTCTTAGTATACCATTTACATAACCTGCCATCACAACTCTTTCCTGTTCAAAAGTTGCCTCTCCAACGTCTTCCATCAATATCTCCTCTGCTTTATTAACATAACCCTTAAGCGCTTCTTTACTACTAAATATCTCAGACTTTGTCATATATGCTTTTACCAACACAATTCCCATCGCTTCTCTATCGCTAAGACTGTTCATCTCATATGTTTCTTCATTAAAATCAAACGCTTCTTTATACATTTCTACAAGACCCGCCTCTAACACTCCCCTTGCAAATCCTAACGCTTCTAAAACTTTTTTACTACCTGTTTCTGTTTCTTTAATGTCATTTAATATACCTTCAACATGCTTTATTAATTCAATGTTTAATCCTGCCCCTTTTACTGCATCAATTATCTGTCCAGCTGTTATATTTTCAGGCTTAGTACTCATCAATATATCCATTTTACTCATGTTATTGGCCCTTACTTCTATACCAAGTTCTCCTACTTTTCTTCCTCTTTCATAACCATTACTTAAAGCAGTCTTTATCTTACCTTCTTGAACTTTTGCTTCTCCTTTAGAATCTATCTCTGTTATCACCACAACATTATAACCTTCATAACCTCTATCTCCTAAACTATTTTTTAACCTCTCTTTCATTTCTTCATCTTTTAACTGTATTGTATTTTTTGAATCTACTGCATATTTATTTGACGCAACTTTTAACTCTTCTAACACTGCTATTAATTTATCTACATTTTTCTCTTCTTTTGCTTCTATACTTATTCCATCAAAACCTAGCTTATACATCTTACTAAACACTTCTCCTATATTCTCTTTTACTTTATTAATATCTATTTTCATTACTGCCTTTAGCCCTAAACTATGTATTGCTGTTATTGCCACCATTAACCTTTGCATATTCTCTTCACTTGATAACTCTATACTTCCCGTTACATCTAGTATTATAGCTGTAGCTCCTTGTTCTTTTTTCACTGTCACTGCTTTGTGAACAAAATCTCTATCCAACTTACTATTGCTTATATTTATCTCATAATATTTATCGACTCTATCCAGCTTATATATTTCCTCACTCTTTATCTGCTCATCTATCTCTACAAAATTACTTTGTTGTACATCCAATCCTTCAACTATATACACTCCCTTTAATCTTTCTACACTACCGCTCTGCATAACTTTTTGATTATCTTCTTTTGTTTTTATCATTTCATCTAGTCTTATTATCTCTTTGTCAACTTCAAAATTTATCATTGATATTCCTCTTGAACTTATCTTTAAGTTACTGCTCATTCCATACATCTGAGATGCTTTTTCTTTTATTTTTCCAAACTCTTCTCGCAATACTCCATTGCTATTGACATCTTTGCTAAATACCAATACAGCTTTCCTATAATTTTCTTCTGTATCAAACTCTTTATCTATATTTTCTTTTATCTTTAACCCTATTACATGTATACCATCTATTTCTCTTACATAAACATCATATGTCAATTCTTTACCTTCTACGTTAAACATAATATTCACAGGCATTCTATATTCATCTACTTTAGTTCCTTGCTCTATACGTTCCATCACAGCCGAAGAATAACCGCCTATTTTTAACTCCTTGGCCATTTCATATATATTATCTCCTTTTCTAATTCTCCCATTTGTCACCATTAAACGTGGAGATTGTTTAAAATTACTTAACGAAAATACATCTGGATTTTCCACATATTCAGGATATAACAAATCTATAACCATATCTTCTATTTCTCTATAATAAAGAGTACTTTGTGCTTTTGCCGCACTTGCTAAAGTCTCTTCGACTTCACCTACTACTGTTTGCCGCACAGTATTAACCTTTTCATCTATCTTATCATTTGCTCGTTCAAACTCTAAAGTTGCATGCTCTACAAGAGTATCTGATTCATGTTCTAACTCTTTGATAACTTCTCTTCTCTTTTCAATCGCCGATGCTTGTATATCTTCCACAAACTCATCTGCTTTTTTACTTAACTCACTAAGTGCAACATTTTTTACTTGTTCAGCTGTTATTTCTCCAGTTTCTACAAAATTATCTAAAAGAGCCAATATACTTTCAGGCACTGTCCCTTCTAAATTACTTTTTACTTTTGTTAATACTTTATTTTTAAAATAATCTTTAATAGCTCTTCTAGTTTCTGTTTCTATATTTTGTTCATTATCTACAAAAGCAAAAAAATCTTCTAGTGATTTAGTACTCCCATCAAAGTTATTTAATCTATCATACAATTTTGCATTTATTGTATATCCTTTATTTCTAAGTTCCATCTTTAATTCAGCAATTCCATTTTTAAACTCTTTAGAAATAATTTTTTTAATATCAAATTTTTCCAAAGAATTATCTATCCCCTCCTTTAACAGCTCTCCTATCCCTACCTCCCCTTCCTTGTTCTCATCTATCCCCTCCACTATCTTCCTCACTACAAACATCACTAACGATATTATTAAAAAAATCAACCC
>JAIRXS010000038.1 GCA_031268145.1 Candidatus Endomicrobiellum siamense | reverse complement strand
CAAGACAAGACAAGACAAGACTAAAAAGGTGTACCTTAAAAGCTTTGAAAAGATTAAAACAATTTGACATTAGTTACCTCCTATATGAAGTTAAAGACTAATCTGCAAATATCAACTTGTATACTTTTCCTATGGGATATTTCCTATACTACTTTACGAAATCTCATCTTAATAAGTGTTTTCGGCAAATAAATTAAAAAAATTTATAATTAAATCAACTTTTATTGCATAGAAATCATAAGAGGGACTTCTCCACAATCTGGAAATAGATGACAATTTACACATTCGCTCCAAATTTTATGAGGAAGAGTTTCCTTAGGAATTACAGAATATCCCAATTTTTTAAAAAATTCTGGTTTAAAAGTTAATGTAAAAACTTTTTCTATACCTAAATATTTTGCATTTTCATGTAATTTTTCAACTATTTTTCTGCCAAAACCTTTACCTTTAAAACTTTCTGAAACTGCCAAAGCCTTGACTTCTGCTAAATCTGACCAAGAAACATGTAATGCCCCGCAGCCTACAATTGTATTTTCATATTCTAAAACTACAAATTCTTGGATATTTTCATATATAGCATTTAACGATCTGTGTAACATTTCTTTATTATCTGCATAATGGTTTACTAAAGAATATATCTTTTTAACATCTATAACTTTTGCCGGCCTTATATTCATTTTATCCTCACAAATTTTATAAACATATTACTACTTTATACTTTTTAATAAATACTACATTATTATTGTTTGTCTTGTCAAAATAACGTCTTGTTTGTTCTTTCAATCTTTTGTAAAAAAACACTTAAAGAAGGACGACGTATATAATTTGTTAAATAAGATTCTACATAGTTCCATACTTCATTATCCTCTACGTCACATAATATGTCCACATCATTACCAGAACAGTTTGAGAGTTGTTTTATAGAATTAACAGTTTTCTTATCAATAGAAATGTTAGTGTTTTTTATATAGTCTAAAAAAGAATATCCTGAAATTTTTAAAAAACGCAATATGAATGCTATCAACGCTCTTTTGTGAAATTTGCAGTCTGAAAGTACTTGCCAAAGCCTTGAAATCAAATCGTATTTATTTTTGTTCTCCATATTATATGGAATAAATTTATCACAAATTTCTAAAGCATATATGGCATATAAATTTTTTAGAAAATCATTTTTAATTTTAGAATTATTTTCTAGGATCTTTGCGCCTACAACTTTAGAAGAAAATCCATTATTACAAATCATAAATTCGCTTTCTGTTAAAGGTTCTGTCGCGCTAGAAAGTTTTGCTGTAATTTTTTTAGCACTAGGAACAATAGCTTGAAGTTTACCACACTCGTAAGAGTAGATTGTAACAAGTTTGTCTTGTTCCTTGTATATTTTTGAATTAAACACAACTCCTTTTATCAGGTAGTACATTTTTCTAACACTATTCTGTTTACTCTTCTAAAATCTGCATCATCTATTTCTATTTTATAGCCGTTCCAATCTATAGTTTCTCCTACTTGTGGAATTCTGCCAAATAAATTTAAAATCCAACCATTAACTGTAGTGTAATCGCCTTGGGGAATATTGATTTTCAGCTCATCATTTAAAGTAGCTACATACTCGTAAACTTGCACTATATATTTATTATATGCTAGTTTTGCTATAGTTTTTTCTCTAATGTCATATTCGTCCCAAACTTCTCCAAAAACTAAAAGTGTAAAACATGTTATAAACCAAGAAAAAAATTCAACAATATTTCTATTTACCATATAAAAAACATGTGTCAGCAAATCAGTTGCAAAAAAACTTGTAAGCATATCCGCTATTACATTGATTGTTAAAATAATTGTAAGAAGATAATATGGTTGCTTTAGCCAAGAAAACAAAGACTTAGATAGTTTAGGATATTGTACTATAAGTTTTTTTACTCTATATTTTGATAGACTGGTAATCCCAATTTCTGCTGCGGAAATACTAGCAGATACCAACAAAAGAATTAATAAGACAATTATCCATGAGAAAACAAACATTTAAATATTTTATCCTGTTTAACAAACATTTTTGTTTTATTTTCAGTACTGTAGTCAGTATAACCACACAAGTGAAGAATACCGTGTATAACAAGGTATGCTAGTTCTTCTTGCCAAGAATTATCATATTTTTTTGCTTGTTTTTGAGTCCTATTTTTAGAAATATAAATATCGCCTATAAAAAGTTCTGGAGATACCAAAAAAGATATTACATCCGTTATACGTCTTACTTTTCTATATTTAGAATTGAGTTTTTTTATTGTTTCATCGTTTATCATTATAAAATTTATCTGATATTTCTTCCTTTTCTCTGATTTTAACGTTAAATCAGCAGCCGTTTCTAAAAATTTTACATATTGTTTTGGAAAATTAACAAAATTGATAAAGTTGTCTCTGTTATTTGTATTCAATTCTAGCATGATAAATACCCACTATGGTTGAAATAATAATGTTTCTAATTACTTCCAAATCTTTTAAAGTAATCGGACACTCAGAAAATTGTCCATCTATAAATTTATTGTTAATAATCTTTTCTACCATGTCCTTTATTCTTACAGCTGTAGGTTCTTCAATGCTACGACAAGCAGCTTCGCAAGAATCAGACATCATAACTATAGCGGCAACTTTAGTCTGAGGTTTTGGTCCTTGATAACGAAAATCTTCAATATTTACATTTGTGCCTTGTTCTAACGCTCTATGATAAAAAGAATTCATGAATGTCGTTCCATGATGTTGTTCAATAATATTTATAATTTCATTATCTATATTTGATTTTCTTGCTAAAGATGCCCCATCTTTTACATGAGAAATCAAAATCAATCTTGACATTTCTGGAGTCAAAGTATCGTGAGGATTATGCCCTAACGTTTGGTTTTCTATAAAATATTGAGGATTATTAAGCTTACCTATATCATGATAATAAGCTCCTATCCTTGCTAATAGGGAATTTTCATTTACGGCATTTGCAGCACGTTCAGCAATATCTGCAGTCATTATAGAATGATGATAGGTCCCATGTGCTTCAAGCATAAGACGTTTAAGTAAAGGATTATTAAAATCAGAAAGTTCTATAAGTTTTATATTTGTTGTTCTAGAAAAAAGTTTTTCAAATAAAGGCATTAATACTAAAAGTAACACAACAACAATAGCTCCGTTTAAAACGCCATATATAAGGTCATACTTAAACTGAAATACTCCATAAGCGTTAAACAAATAAAACATTGTTATTATTAAAATGTTTACAACTGAAACTTTCATACCAGAATTTATAAAATCAGATCTTTTACGAATATTTGAAATATTTGTAATAACAGCAACGCTATTACAAAGCATTACAAAAAAAATATCAAATCTTGTATCATTCAAAAAAGCTACTATTAAACTTAAACTTATTGCATACAAAACCCCAATTCTTTGCGATAACAATATTGCACCCATAAGAGAAAACGCAGCTACTGGAGTAATAAAAGGAGAAGAGTATTCTTTTGAAAGTTGGCAAATTAAGACTGCAGTAATAAAAAGGAAACTCATTAAAACCACTGCGTCGTTATCTTTTATAATACTTTTTTCTTTATTTTTTATTTGAACAACAAACATAGCAGCATTTACAGCAACAAAAACTGCAGTAGCTATCATAGATCTCCAAGTACTGCCAAAAACTATAAAAAGCATTAAGTAAACTAAAACAACTGTAATGAAAAAAGAAGCAAAAACAGGTATTTTAATCTCTCTTGTTAACAAACTTTTTGACTCCCTTACAGCAGGCATGTTATGAGAGCTTTTTTTAAGTTCTCTTACAAGACGCAAAAGAAAGATTCTAGTTCGACTTTTTAATCTTTCAAGCAAGTGGTTCATATATCCTCAAAATTTTAAAGAAACTAAAAGATTAACGCACACTGACAACTTTAATTCCAAGTTCTTGAAGCTGTTTGTCGCTTACCTGAGAAGGTGCATTAGATAAAGGATCTAAGGTTTTTTGAGTTTTAGGGAAAGCTATCACTTCCCTTATAGAATCTTCACCTGCAAATAGCGCGCATATTCTATCAAAACCTAGAGCTATGCCTCCATGAGGAGGGGCTCCATATGTAAGAGCATCCAATAAAAATCCGAATTTATCTTTTGCAGAGTCATCAGAGATATCTAAAATATCAAAAATTTTCTTCTGTATGTCACTTTTATGTATTCTTATAGATCCGCCGCCAAGCTCTACTCCATTTAAAATAATATCATAGGCTTTTGCCTTTTGAGAGCCAGCATTTTCTTTATTAATAGCGTCTGGATTTTTAGGTGCGGTAAAAGGATGGTGAAGAGCTTGCCATCTTTGTTCTTCCTTACTCCACTCCATAAGAGGAAAATCTACAATCCATAAAAAATTAAACTTATTTTTATCTATAAGTCCCAATTCCTTGCCTGATTTAAGCCTTAAAGCTCCTAATCCTTGCGTTACAATTTTCTCTTCATCAGCTAAAAAGGCAATCAAATCTCCATCTTTTGCATCAAGTTTTGAAGTGATAGTTTTTATTTCTTCATCTTTAAAATATTTAACTATATTTGATTCCGCACTAGAGCCAACAATTTTCATCCAAGCAAGCCCTTTAGCCCCATATTCGCCAACAAATTTTGTAAGAGCATCAATTTCCGATCTAGAAAATTTTGCCCCTTCTGGTATACATAAACCTCTTACAACACCGCCTTTTTCTATAGCAGATGCAAACACACTAAAGCCACAGTTTTTAAGTTCTTGCGAAAAATCTTTAATCTCCATATCAAATCTTGTATCTGGCTTGTCAGAACCATAACGAAGCATTGCATCTTTATAAGTCATTGTTTTAAAAGGAGCTTTAATCTCCATATTTAAAACAGATTTACATAACCTTGCAAGCATTCTTTCTGTAAGATTTATGACATCTTCCTCTTCTACAAAAGACATCTCAAGATCAATCTGAGTAAATTCCAATTGTCTGTCAGCTCTTAAATCCTCATCTCTAAAACATCTGGCAAGTTGATAATACTTATCAAATCCAGCAATCATTAAGATTTGCTTAAAAATTTGCGGAGACTGCGGAAGGGCAAAAAAATTACCATGATGCATTCTTGAAGGTACTAAAAAATCTCTTGCTCCTTCAGGAGTAGATTTTGTCAAAAAGGGGGTCTCTATATCTAAAAACCCTTCTTCATTTAAGAATGTTCTTATTTCATTTGCAAGTTTATGACGTATTATAAAATTTCTTTGGAAATTTGTACGACGTAAGTCTAAATATCTATATTTAAGGCGTAATTCCTCAGAAGTTTCCGTATAATCTGAAATCTCAAAAGGGAGCATAGCAGAAGTGTTTAAAACTTCCACTTCAACGACAACAAGCTCAATACTACCTGTATACATATTAGAGTTAAGAGTTCCTTCAGGTCTTTTTCTTACATTACCTTTAACGCATAGTACATATTCACTTCTAAGGTTTTCTGCTGTTTTAAATACAGAAACATTTTCAGGCTGGAAAACAATTTGCAAGATACCTTCCCTGTCTCTTAAGTCAATAAAAATCACACCACCGTGATCTCTTCTTGAATGAACCCAGCCACATACTGTAATTTCTTGACCTATACTGCTTTCTGGCACCTTACCGCAATACATACTTCTCTTCATAGAATCCTCTATATATTTTATAATTGTTTTTATTGTAAACAATATTACTTTAATGAATTGGCAAAACTCAAAATAGCTATAATTGTTTTGCCATCTATAATTTTTCCACTTTTAACCATTTCTAGCGTGTTTTGAAAACTAAAAATTTCCGTTTCAACAAATTCATCTTCATCAGGTTTTATAGCGCCTTTGTGCAAATCAGAAGCTATAAAAATATGCAAAAGTTCAGTAGAAAAAGCTGTAGACGGATAAAAAGATAACATTTTTTTTATTTTTTTAGCTTGATATCCTGTTTCTTCTTGTAACTCTCTTAAAGCACAATCTAGGGGTGTTTCTCCTATATCAATTTTACCAGCAGGAATCTCATAAGTCTCTTGGTTTATAACATACCTAAATTGTTTAACTAAAACAATATTGACATCATCAACAAATGGTAAAACAGCACTTGCCCCAGGGTGACCTACATATTCTCTAGTCGCAATAGCGCCATTTGGCAAACTAACATCATCGCAACAAAACTCTAAAACCTTGCCTTTATATATACTATGTCTTCGTATAAGCTTTTCAATCATAAAACCCCTTAAATACATAATTAATGTTTAGGTGCTTTTACAAACGATCTTTTCACGTAACTATTATACATTTTTTTAATTTAATGCTGAAATTGCTGTTATGGGCTTTCACACACAAAACGCACTGTAATGTGGAATTGCGTAAATTTTACCATTTGTTCCGAAATTCTTCTCAGAAAAACAGTTATGTCAAGATAAATATAAATACATGCTATTTTTCTTGATTTAACTGCCTGACTTACTGAAAAATATCTTATGGTTGTTTAACGCTATTTGAATAGTTTTCTGCGGTAGAATAATTGGCGAATTGTTGATAACGATCCTTATAATAAATATAATAACATCATACACATAGTACTTCTAGGTAATGATACTAATTAAAAGAATAACTAAGAAATTTAGCATAGAGGATTATAAAATATGAAAAAAACAATGCCAAAAGGATTTTATGCAATAACTGATGAAAAGTTATCAAATGGTAAAGATAACATTACAGTAGTTAAAGAAATGTTAGACGCAGGAATAAAAATTTTACAATATAGAGAAAAATACAAATCTAAAATAGAAAAATTTAAAGAATGCGAGATTATACGCAAGTTGGTAGAAAAATATAATTGTTTTTTTGTTGTAAATGACGATATAGATATCGCTTTGGCTGTAAATAGCGATGGGCTTCATATAGGGCAAACGGATTTGCCTATAATAAAAGCAAGAGAAATTGTAGGAAATAATATGGTAATAGGTTTATCGACAAGCCAACCAGAGCAGGCTCTGCTTGCTCAAAAAGAAGGGGCAGATTATATAGGAGTAGGGCCAATATACCAAACTTTTACCAAAGATGATGCTGGAAAACCTGCAGGTTTAGAATATTTAAATTTTTGTGTAAAGAGTATAAAAATTCCAAAAGTTGTAATTGGCGGTATTAAACTATCAAATATTGCACAAGTTTGTAAGTATAAACCGGATAATATTTGCATGATTTCAGAAGTTACAATGTCGCAAGACATAAAAGCTACAATTGCAAAAATAAAAGAAATAATAGATAATTGTTGCTAAATTCAATATCGTATATAGAATCTAAATGTGGTACAATTTTTTATTATGTACTAACATTGATTATATAAGAGCAATAAAATAAATTGTTAATAATAAAAGAGGTTGGCATGAAAAAATTTTTAAGGAGCTTGCCAGCAAAATTAATTTTAAGCATGGTAATTGGTAGTATTGCTGGATGTTATATAAGTAGTAATATAATGGGAATTATTATTACTGTAGAAAAGCTTTTAGCAGCTTTTATCTTCTTTTGTGTTCCTCTTATCATTATTGGTTTTATAACGCCATCAATTACTAAATTAGGGCAAAACGTTTCTAAAGTTTTGGGACTTGCTTTCTTGTTAGCTTATATATCAAGTATAGGCGTAGCTTTCCTGGCTGCATTTGCTGGTTTTGAACTTGTTCCACATTTAAACATTAGTTCTCACATTGCGCAAACAAAAGAGTTGCCAAAAGTAATATTTGAATTAAGCGTTTCCCCTATTATGAGTGTAATGAGTGCTTTGTTAATTTCAGTTATTGTTGGGCTAGCTGCATGTTGGACAAAATCTACAACTATAATAAAGATACTGGAAGAATTTCATCAAATAGTTCTTTCTATGGTTGTAAAAATTTTAACCCCAATATTGCCGTTTTTTGTTGGCTGCACATTTTGTTTTTTATCTTATGAAGGCATTATTACAAAGCAATTACCTGTTTTTGCAATTGTAGTTTTGATAGTAATTGCAGGCCAATATCTTTGGCTTACAGTTTTATATGTCAGCGCTGCTATCTATGCTAAAAAAAATCCCTTTAAAGTCTTAAAATATTATGGGCCTGCATATTTAACAGCGATTGGGACGATGAGTTCTGCTGCAACGCTACCTGTTGCATTAGAATGTGCAAGAAAATCAGAAGTATTAAATAAAGATATGATAGATTTCGGTATACCTCTTTTTTCTAATATTCATGTTTGTGGTTCTGTTCTCACTGAAGTGTTTTTTGTAATGGTTGTATCTCAAATATACTATGGACATCTGCCCTCTATAGGGGTAATGGTTTTATTTTGTTTATTACTAGGGATATTTGCAGTAGGTGCTCCTGGAGTTCCCGGAGGGACAGTAATAACATCTTTAGGACTTATTATAAGTGTGCTAGGATTTGACAGTAGTGCAACAGCTCTTGTTCTTAGCATTTTTGCATTGCAAGATAGTTTTGGTACGGCTTGTAATATTACAGGAGACGGTGCTTTAACGCTTATACTTTCAAAATTTGTTGAAAAACTTAAACCAAAATGTCGGGGAGATAATTCAAACTATGTAAAAGAAATGTGAAATAATTGTGATTTTTACAGAACCTAAGTAGTTAATTAATTTGTAACTTTATAGACGATATGAGGTATATGTTTATTAACTGGTTACTTGAAAATTATCGCGAAAATTATTGATATGTTTTTTCAAAAAAAAATAGAATACTAAGCGTTGTCTTCTTTATTGGATAAAACAACAAAGTTGCTAAGAGAAAGTTCTCTTTATGCTCTTTGTTTTTTTTGAGCTAAATGCAGATAACAAGAAAAAAATATAGGAGGATTGCCAATGAGTTCACCAAAAGATCTTTTTTCATCTAAATGGGGATTAATTATTGCGGCTGCAGGTACTGCAATTGGACTGGGGAACATGTGGCTTTTCCCTTATCGTGTTGGTGAAAGAGGCGGTGCAGCATTTGTTATTCCTTATGTTGTATGTGCAATTATTTTAGGGCTTATTGCTTTAATTGGCGAAGTGTCTGTTGGGAGATTTACAGGTGGAGGTCCTGCAACAGCTTTTAAGAAAATTTTACAATTGCGCAATAAAAACACAGTGCCTGGTGAGACCTTTGGTTGGATATGTGTTCTTGTCGCTTTTTTACAGGCGGTAGGGTATACGCTAGTATTTTCTTGGATTATACGTTTTACTTTGGGCTCATTAACAGGGTCTGCTTTTAAGGCAGTTAGTAGTAATCAGTATTATACTGCTGTCTCAAGTAATGAGCATGTTCTTTTTTGGATGATTGTAACTTTGCTTACAGCTATAGTAACTTTAGCTTGCGGTATTAGAAATGGGATAGAAAAGAGCTGCGCTATAATGCTACCTGTAATTTTTATACTCATTATAATTTTAGCTATAAGAGTAGCTTTCTTGCCAGGTGCAACGGCAGGATACAAATATTTATTTTCTCCAGATTGGAGTTATATGTTTGATGTAAAAACTTGGATGGTAGCTTTAGGTCAAGTCTTTTATTCTCTGTCTTTAAGAGGTTCTACAATGGTTACGTATGGTTCTTATACACAAAAAGACAGCGATATAATTTCTTCTGCAAAGTATATTGTTTTTGCAGATACACTTGTTTCTATATTAGCCACTTTTATGATTATTCCAGCAGTATTTGCCTTTAGTAAAGATTTAAACAGTGGCCCTGCTCTTTTGTTTGTAACCTTACCTGATATATTTAAAGCTATTCCTTTTGGACAATTTTTTATGTTTGTGTTCTTTTTGGCAATCTTCTTTGCAGCTTTGACATCTTTTATAGGTCAACTTGAGGTAGTTGTGCAGGCCTTGCATGATAAATTTAAAATTCCTCGTTTTTTTGCAATATTCTTGGTTTCTACAGCCACACTTTTGATATGTAAGGTATTAGTTGTAGGGAACATAAGGCAGGTTATAGATATACTGTCTTTACATTTGATTCCTTTATGTGCTTTAGGGAGCGCTATTTTCTTCTTTTGGTTTGTTCCAAAGCATCTTGTTTTGCAAGAAGTTCAAACTGGACACCCAAAGCTTGTTGGAAAGTGGATTATCCCTATGGGGCGTTATGCTTTGTGTGGAATGGTTTTATTTATATACGTACTAACTATTCTTAAGCTCTAATACAATATTTTAGCGCAACTGCTTTTTTTTGCTTTATGTTTTTAACAAAAAGTCAGTTTTGTTGACTTGTCACTAGAAAAATGGTTAAATATCAGCATAATTAGGTAGAGATGCATTTTTTGATAAAGGGGATTTTATGCAATCAATACACAACTACTATGGAGAACTGGTATTTACGAAAAAAATTATGGAGCAGAAGTTAAGTAAAAATATTTATAAAAAACTTGTTGCTGCTATAGATAATGTAGAACCTCTAGACCAATCTATATCTGGCGAAGTTGCCCATGCTATGAAAGAATGGGCATTAGAAAATGGTGCGACACATTTTACACATTGGTTTCAACCTCAAAGAGGCGGTACTGCTCAAAAACATGACGCTTTTATAGATTACGGCGATAATGGCGAGATAATAGAAAGATTTTCAGCTTCTCAGCTTGTACAATCAGAGCCTGATGCATCTTCTTTCCCTTCAGGTGGTATAAGGTCTACTTTCGAAGCAAGAGGGTATACTGCATGGGACCCTACTTCTCCAGTATTCCTTTTAGAATCTGGCAAAACAAAAACTTTAGTTATTCCTTCGGTTTTTCTTTCTTGGACAGGTGAAGTCTTAGATTTAAAAACCCCTTTACTTAGATCTCTTGCGGTTTTAAATGAAAAAGTTCTTGCATTACAAAAACTTCTCGGCAACAAAAATGCAAAACAAGTTAAAGTTTTTGCAGGTATAGAACAGGAATATTTCCTTTTATCAAAAGATTTAGTTGCTTCTAGGTCAGATCTTATTGTTACAGGCAGAACATTGTTTGGAGCAGAACCTGCAAAAGGTCAACAAATGGAAGATCATTATTTTGGAAATATAAAAGAAAATATTTTAGAATTTATGGAAGAAGTAGACCATACTCTATATCGCAAAGGTATTCCAGTTAAAACAAGACACAAAGAAGTTGCTCCTAATCAATTTGAACTTGCTCCACTACACCAAGAACTGAATTTAGCTATAGATAACAACTTGCAAATTATGGAGGTGTTAAAAAAAGTTGCAGACAAACACAATATGGTAGTACTTTTGCATGAAAAACCTTTTGCAGGACTAAACGGTTCTGGTAAACATCTTAATTGGTCTATTGGGGATAATACTAGTGCAAATTATTTTGAACCTTCAAAATCTCCTCTTAAAAATATATCTTTCATAATAGCGATAAGCGCAGTCTTATTTGGTGTAAAAAAATTTGGTGGAATTTTAAGAGCTAGTGTTGCAGATGCAGGCAATGACCACAGGCTCGGAGCAAATGAGGCACCTCCTGCAATAATGTCAGTATATCTTGGAGAATATGTAAGTAATTTATTAAACTCCATAGAAAAAGCGCGCACTATAGATGAAAAAGAAGTAAATGAAATTACTCTTGGTGTACAACATCTGCCAAAAGTTAACAAAGATTATTCTGACAGAAACAGGACTTCTCCAGTAGCATTTACAGGAAATAAATTTGAATTTAGAGCATTAGGATCTTCATCAAATCCGTCTGAAGCGGGTACTGTATTAAACTTCATAGCAGCTTATGGGTTTAATGAGATTTATAATAGAATAGAAGCTAAAAAGGATGATGCAGATGTTAAACAAAAGGCTCTAGAAGTTGTTAAGGAGATAATTTCAGAAACAAAAGACATAAGGTTTGAGAAAAACGGATATTCAAAAGATTGGCATAAAGAAGCAGAAAAGAGAAGTCTGCCTAACGCAAAAAATACTCCCGAAGCTTTAAAGCTTTTCTTAAAGGAAGAAGTTATCAAATCTTTCTCTAAGTTTAACATACTAAATGAGAGAGAATTAAAATCAAAAGTAGAAATAAAGCTTGAAAATTATATTAAGACAAAAGAAATAGAATATAAATATGCCATAAAAGTTGTAAACGTCTTGATTTTACCTGCGCTTTTAAAACAAATAGAAATACTTTCTAAAACTGCTAAAAATTTAGAAAAACTAAGTTTAAAATCAGACATATTTCTAAAAGAAATTAAGACCTTACTTGAGCTTTACGAAGATATAAACAAGCATAACTTAGAGCTAAACGATTTTGTGTTAACTCAGTGCGGTAAAACTTCAGAGATTGCAGATAATTTCGCATCTAAAGGCGTAGAAATTTTAGAAAATTTAAGACAAAAAGTAGATATAGCAGAAGACTTGGTTTCAGATGAGTTTTGGCCTATGATAAGTTATCAGAAACTATTAAATACTTTTTAATAAAACTATTACAATAACATAGATAAATGCATACATGACGCAATCTCGCATTATGTCACAATGCTTTGCAATATGGTTTAAAAAAATTAAAAATACTGACGTTACGTTAAAATTAATCAGAGAAGTTCACGCTTTGCTCCTGAAAAATTCAAGAGGAAAAACAAAAAGTCCAGGAGAATTTAGAAAATTGCAAAAATGGATAGACTGAACAAGACCAGGAAATACAAAATTTATGCCCGTCTGTTAGCGTTGAAAAATTACAAACTACACTTAACTCATTTGAGAAGTTTATGAACGGTGAAGACGATATTACTGTATTGATAAAAGCTGCTTTGTTGCACTATCAATTTGCAACTACACATCTTTTTCTTGATGGTAATGTGAAAATTGGAAGATTACTGATTGCTTTATATCTTTATGATAAGGGATTTTTGAAAACACCCTGCTTATACATAAGTTTGTTCTTTAAGAAATATAGTTATTTATATTGTGAATACTTAATGCCGTGCGTTTTAGCGGCGATTGAATTCTTTTTGGAAGCGATATATGAAACCTGGATGAAGAATTGCCGTGGATATTATGCCTGCCATTTGGAAAGAAGGATTTTACAAGAAACTAGAATTCTTTTTACGTCTTCATAATAATCAACATGCTAGCATAGATATGTGAATAGTGAAAGAGTGGAGTGGGAGGTGGAACGTGATTAATAATAAAACAGGCGCAGGAAAACGATATCTCATATTATTATAATAAAGCAAGAAAGAGCTGCTATGCATTTGTATAGCAGCTCTTTTGTAGTTGTATTTTAGTTGTTTTTAAATATAGCAGTTTCTAAATTTTAAAAGAGAACTTAAGCAAGCCAGCCATGGAGTTGCCAGCCTTACCATCAGAATACTTAACAGAAAGGTCAATACCAATGTTTTTGTAAGAAGTGTTAAACCCAGCTTC
>JAIRXS010000027.1 GCA_031268145.1 Candidatus Endomicrobiellum siamense | reverse complement strand
TCCCTGTGTTATTACCCATCCTGCGGCGATTAGCTTTCGCTTTAGCTCATTTGCCGTCATCACCTTACCTCTTAAAAAGACAATATCACGTAATATTACGTATGTCAATAGGCAGAATGACGAGCTATTTTTGTGGACACATAAACTTTTGTGATATAGGATCAGCAATTCGAAATTTGGATTTTATCCAATTGGCCAAAATAACAGTCACATTTCTTTTAACAATCTAAGAGCCACTGGTTCACCATTGGGATACATTCTCTACGAAAACGAGTCGACTGATGTTTTTTATTGCGGTTGTCAATTTTAATTTCTTCATCGCACCTAGAGGTTGGTGCCAGTAGTTCTTTGGAAATATATATTCTACGGGTCAAAAAAAGCTGGACATAGCTACTAAAACCTGCTAAATTTAATATTAGACTTTCTAGCAAAGTCAATAATCTATTGGGCAGGTAAAAATAATGGCTAAAGCCAACAAAAATACAAAATCAAAAAGGATAAAGAAAATAATTAAAAAGAATATATATAATGCAAAACAATATAGAAAACAAATGATCAAAAAAAATAAGATAAGGTCTGATTATAATAGTTTATATAATAAAATATTAAAAATATCAAAAAAAACAAGGACAAAATCATATTTTAGATTGACTATGGAGGTGTTTAATATAATTTTTCGTAGTCTTTGTGATCCTAGAACAGGGTAAAACTCTACTTATAAATTTAAAGCGATAATAATATCGGCTTTTGCTTGTTTCTTTTATCAATGTAGATCGTTAAGGCAGTATATACTTTTTAAACAGCAAACAAAAAGGTCTTTTCTATTTTTTAAACCTGATAATATACCTACTGATAGGCAAATTACTAATATAATTGATTTAATTGATTACAAAGTTTTTTTATCTATTTTTACTTTTGTATAGATAAAATAAGTAAAGATAACAAGCTAAGTAATTATTTTATTAATAATTATTTAGTTATTGCTTACGATGCTACTCAAATAACTAGTTCTAGCAAGCTTAAAAGCAATAAGTGTACAGTAAAAGAACATCGTGATGGCAGTACAACCTACCACACGTATATGTTGGCTAGTGCCATAATTTCTGACCCGAAAAAGAAATTAGCTCCACTTTTATTGCCGCCAGAATTTATTCAAAAACAAGATGGTGCATTAAAGCAGGACTGTGAATTAAATTCAGCATATAGATGGTTAACATCTAATGCTAAAAATTTCTTAAAATATAATGATAAAGTCGTATTAGTTGGTGATTCATTATTTTCGTGTGAGCCTATGTGTCGTAAGATATTAGATATGAACTTAAATTTTGTTACTAGATGCAAAGAAGGTAACAATAAAACAATATACGACTTTATAAAAGGTACTGAATGTATTAATATTAAAGAAAAAATTCATATTAAAAATAATATATATGAAATAAGAACATATAAATACTATGAGGATGTCCCGATAAAGAATGAAAAAAGTTATTCTAAAAAGTTAAATAAGAGTAATACTCTAAAAGTAAATTTTGTTGAAGTAACAATTGAAACAAAAACTAGAAATAGTGAAAATCAGTATGACATTGCAAAAGATAAAGATGGAAAAGATATTAAAAATTTAACTTTTAATATATAACCAATCTTAAAGCAAATAAAGAAGATATAAGTACAATTGTTAAATTTATTAATATTGGAAGAAGCCGCTGGGAAATTGAAAATAAAATCTTTAATACACTAAAAAATCATGGTTATCATCTTTCTCATGTATATGGATATGGAAAAACTGGTAATGCATTGTATGTATATGTTGTTCTAAACTTATTAGCTTACTCAGTCCATACAACAGCAGAATTGTTAGACAAAAAATTTATGAAGTTCTTTAAGCCGTTTAAGAAATCCAAGGGAGATTATTTTCAAATTTTTAGCAATTTCTGTCTGAGGGATAATATCAAAAACCTTGAAGGTATTTTTCACTTATCAGGCACTGGGGGGTAATACTGAAACTTGGTGGAGAGGATTTTTATTTTTTGTTCCAACCTTCAACCTCCTAGACCACTAACGATATAGGCAATTTTATAAAATTTCAAATTTCGAATTGCTGTTTTTTGCCCGTTTCCCTTGCCTCCAAACGCCTCTTTTGCTAACATGAAAACCGCGGCATATATGGCGGTGGGCGGAAAGCCTAAACTTTTTGTTGTTTCGCCCGACCGCGGCATCCCGCCGCGGAACGGACGGCGGCGTTCGGCGCTTTGCCGGCACCTTTCGCGTCCCGCGATTCCGAAGCCCACCCGGCTTGGCAATATTTTCCGGAGAAACAGGTTATGGCCTACGATAAGAATATGAAAGTGCTGATAGTTGACGATTTTTCCACCATGAGGCGGGTCATCAAAAACATCCTCCGCCAGCTGGGCATTAACAACATCAGCGAGGCCGAGGACGGCGTCAAGGCGGTGGCCATCCTGGAGATCGAAAAGTTCGACCTCATCATAAGCGACTGGAACATGCCCAACATGACCGGCATAGAGTTGCTGCGCCACGTCAGGGGATCCGACCATCTCAAGGACGTCCCCTTTCTCATGGTCACGG